>JAUHYN010000827.1 GCA_030426505.1 bacterium
CTCCTCGCGGACGTGTCGAAGCTGAACATCGTCGCGGCCGACGACGTGAAGGGCAAGGTCACCATCAAGCTCCGCAACGTGCCGTGGGACCAGGCGCTCGACATCATCTTGCGCTCCAAGCAGCTCGACAAGACGCGCAACGGGAACATCATCCGCGTGGCGCCGTCCGAGGTGCTGCGTCGTGAAGAGGAGCTCCGCATCGAGCGCGCGAAGGCCCGCGTCGAGCTCGAGCCCCTCTCGGTGCGTCTCATCCCGGTCAGCTACGCGGTCGCGAACGAGATCCAGCCGCAGGTGTCGGCGCTCCTCACCAACCGCGGCAAGGTCAACATCGACAAGCGCACCAACGTGCTGATCGTCGAGGACATCGCGGAGGTCCTGCTGAAGGTCGAGCGGCTCGTCCGCAACCTCGACACGCAGACGCCGCAGGTCCTGATCGAATCCCGCATCGTGCAGGCGCGTTCGAACTTCAGCCGCTCGCTGGGCATCCAGTGGGGTGGTTCGGTGAACATGTCGCCGAACTTCGGCACGCAGACCGGCCTCGCGTTCCCGAACACCATCCGCATCGCGGGTGCGGCGGACGACCAGCAGAACCAGCAGGAGAACGGCGTGAACTCGCCGGCGAACTACGCGATCAACCTCCCCACCGCGGTCGGTAACGGCATCGGTCGACAACAAGGAGGCGAAGATCCTCACGGGTGAGAAGGTGCCGATCACCGTCGTCACCGCGAACGGTCCTACGACCCGCTTCATCGACGCGAACCTCGAGCTGAAGGTCACGCCGCACGTCACGCAGGACGGCTCCGTGCTGCTGAACGTCTCGGCGACCCGCAACCAGATCGGCGACCGCGTCGACAACCTCGGCGTCCCGGGCATCATCACGAACGAGGCCATCACGGAGATGATCGTCCGCGATGGCGATACGGCCGTGCTCGGCGGCATCTATCAGCGCCAGGCTCAGGAGAACAAGAGCTACGTCCCGTGGATCGGCCAGATCCCGGTGCTCGGTTGGCTCTTCAAGACGACCACCCGCACGGACTCGCGCGACGAGCTGCTGATCTTCATCTCGCCGCGCATCGTCAACCGCTCGTCCGCGCTGCTGGACGCGGGTTGATGACTCGAGCCGATCGGTGATCGTCGTGGGCGGGCCACCCAGCGTGGGTAAGACCACCGTGGCGCGCCACGCGGCGCTTCGACTGGGGAGCGCCGCGATCGACTTGGACGCGTGGATTGGACAGCGATTGGGGCGAAGTGTGGCGACGGAGATTCGGGACAACGGAGAGGAGGCGTTTCGAGCGGCCGAGCGATCGGCCCTCGAGGCCGTCGACCGCTCCGCGCCGGTGCTCGCGCTCGGCGGCGGGACGCTCGTGCGTCGCGACACCTGTCGCGCCGCGCGTCGCCTCGGTCCCGTCTTCGGTCTGACCGCCGCCCCTGCCCTCCTCGACGCGCGCGCCCGCGCGGACGACACCGATCGCCCGCTCTTGCGCCCCGCGGTCGAGCTGCTCGAAGCCCGGCGCGAAGCGTACGCCTCCGTCGACTTCGACGTGGGCGCCGAAGCGGAAGCGGAAGCCGTCGCCGAAGCCCTCCTCGCCCGTAACGCCGACGTCATCACCCACCTGTGTCCGGTGGGCGACGTCGAGACGCGCGTCTTGATCGGGCGCGACCTCGTGACCGCGGTCCGCGGCGCCGTCGCGGCGCAGCGACCGACGCGGCCCGTGGTGATCGTGCAGGACGCGAACGTCCCCGCCGCGCGGCGCGCGGAGGTCGTCGCGGCGATCGAGTCGCTCTACCCCGTCGTCGCGATCGAGGTCGCGGGCGGCGAAGCCGTGAAGACGTGGTCGGTGCTCGAGTCGGTCGTCGAGCGCGCGCTCGAAGCCGGCGCGGGTCGGCAGAGCGTGGTCGTCGGCATCGGCGGCGGCGCCACGACGGACCTCGCGGGCCTCGTCGCGCACCTCATCGGGCGCGGCGCCCCGCTCGTGCTCGTCCCGACGACCGTGCTGTCGCAGGTCGACGCGGCGGTCGGCGGCAAGTGCGCGATCAACAGCCGCTCGGGCCGAAACCTCTCCGGCGCGTTCCACCCCGCCGCCGACGTGATCGTCGATCTCACCTGGCTCGGTTCGCTCGACGCGGACGAGGCCAAGAGCGGCCTGGCCGAAATGCTGAAGATGGGCATCCTCGGCGACGCCGCCCTCTTCGACCGGGTCGTGGACCAGCGCGGCGCCGACGTCCGGTCGGTCGCGCGCTGCATCGAGCTCAAGGCGCGCGTGGTCGCTTCGGACCCGTTCGAGGCCGGCGCCCGTAAGACGCTCAACCTCGGACACACGCTCGCACACGCGTTGGAGACCGCCTCCGACCACCGGCTCCGGCACGGTGAGGCGGTCGCCATCGGGCTTTGCGCCGCGGCGCGTTACAGCGCCGCCCTCGGACTCACCACAGACGACGTCGTGGCCCGGATCGAAGCCGGGATCGCCGACGTCGGGCTGCCCACCCACAGCCCCGCTGGGCTGGATGCGCGGGCCGCCGCCGTCCTGGGTCAGGACAAGAAGAGCGGCAGCACCCACATCGATTTCATCGCGATCCGTAATCTGGAGGACGTGCAGGTGATTGCGCTATCCTTGGACGAAGTACGGCGCGAGTTGATCCGACACGGAGGACGTTCATGAAATACCTAACTGCGATGGCGCTCGTCGGCGGTTTCGCGTTGTCTGCGTGCAACAACAACGACCTGGCGTACGTGCCCCTGTACGTACCGACGCCCGAGTACGACGAGGACTCGATGAGCTGCGCGTTCTCCTCGACCAGCGACCCGGCGATCGACATCCGACTGGACGTCTCCCAGGACCGCATCCTCGACATGCTCACGGTCGTCGAAAACCGCCTCGACCCCGTCACGGTCGAGCTCGGCGGGATGAACTCGGGACAGAACATCAAGATCCCGCGGACCATCACGCCGCTGCGCTTCGACTTCCGGTGGGAGTGCGAGAGCACCGGCTTCCAGGGCGGCGTGGGACCGATCTACCTGCCCGCGTTCACGAGCTCGATCGACAGCCCGTTCTGCCTCGACACGCGCAGCAACGTGACGGGCAAGATCGAGGGCTTCGACGTCGTGCCGGCCTCGGGTGAGCCCGTCGGCCCCGGCGAGCAGGGCCTCGTGAAGTTCACGCCCGTCCCGGCGCAGCTCGGGCAGGCGTTCTACGACTTCTTCCGCGTCGCCGAGCTGTCGCAGGCTTGCTGTGACGAGGTGGGCGGAGACTGCGACGACGTCGCGAGCGGCTCCGGCGCGCAATGCACCGCGCTGCAGCAGGCGTTCGACGCCCTCGCCGGCCCGTCTCAGCTGTCGTCGAAGCTCCCCGGCGACGTGCAGCGCTACCGCGGCTTCTCGACCTTCGTGAACTCCGGCGCGGCGTACCCGATGCGCATGTCCGGCTTCATCGAGGGCGTGATGCCGAACGGCGACCTGATCACGTCGAGCCGCTTCATCCGCCAGATCGAGCTCTGCGGCGGCGGCTGCAAGGACGGCGGCCCGGCGACGCGTTGCCTCGCGCGGTCCTTCGTCCCGCCGACGAGTGGCCCGTGATCGACGAGATCCGCGGACCGCTCGAGAAGATCCACCGGGGCGTCCAGGGCGCCCTGGCGATCACGCTCATGGGCATGGACGGCCTCCCGGTCGACACGCTGCACCCGAACCCGTCGGACCACGAGGACATGGACGTCTCCTCGCTCGTCGTCGAGTACTCGTCACTGCTCTCGCAGGTTCGGAACAGCGCGCAGATGTTCGCGGCCGGCGGGCTCGAAGAGCTCTCCATCTCCTCGGAGCACCTCACGATGATCATTCGTCCGGTGAACGAGGAGTACTTCCTCGCGCTGGCCCTGACCCCCAGCGCGAACTTCGGCAAGGGGCGGTACCTCCTCCGGGTGCTCGCCCCGACCCTCGCCGGCGCCCTCTCCTGACGCGTCTGTCGTGACCGGTCGCGTCCTCGTCCTCCACGGCCCCAACCTGAATCTCCTCGGGACGCGCGAAGTCGCGATCTACGGGACCGAGACCCTCGACGACATCGACGCCGCGCTCCGTGCGCTCGCCGGCGAGCTGGGGGTCGAGGTGCGATCCGCGCAGAGCAATCACGAGGGCGCATTGATCGACCACATCCAGGGCGCGCGCGACGAAGCCGACGCGGTCATCATCAACGCCGGCGGCTACACCCATACGTCGGTCGCGATCCGCGACGCCATCGCCGCGGTGATCGACGCGATCCCAGTGATCGAGGTCCATCTGTCGAATCCGGCGGCGCGGGAGCGATTCCGGCACCGAAGCCTCCTCGCGGGCGTCGTGACGGGGCGCGTCGACGGGTTCGGAGCGATGTC
>JAUHYN010000828.1 GCA_030426505.1 bacterium
GCGTAGATCGCGCGCAGCAACGTCTCCACCACGAGGCGGGTGTTCTGCAGCACGCCTCGGAAGTCGCCGGCCTTCGCGCGCGATCCGATCGCGAGGATGTCCGTCGTCGCGCGACCGAACGACGGCGCCAACGCTTCGAGGCGCTGGATCTGTTCTTCGAGGTGTTTGTCGTTCGGGGTGCTCACTTACAGCTCTTCAGGTAGTTCTTCCGGTAGGCCGCGAGGTCCGATGGCGAGCCCTTCGCCGCGAGGTACTTCTCGCCCATCGTATCGAACAACGCGCAGTCCCCGCGCACGCCCGCGTACAACCCGGCGTGAATGTACACGTACGCCCAGAAATGATCCCGCAGCTTCGAGTCCCCACGACACGCGGTCTCGATGCGTCGCACCGTATCCTCGATCGCCGAGCGCCCGTAGAGCTGCACGCGCTGTCCTAGGTACGCGTCGAAGCCCTTCCGGAACGCCATGTCCTCGCAGGTCTCGAACGCCTTCACGAACCCGGCGTAGTTCGATCGGTAGTGGTCGTACGTCATCCCGAGCTCTACCTGGATGCGCTTCTCGATCCGGCCGTACTGCGCGGAGGTCGGGAGCTCGTCGAGGATCGTCTGGAGCTTCCCGATCGCGTCCTCCGTCCGATCGCGGAGGAGCAGCGCGTCCGCGTGTGTGGAGAGCGCGTCGATCACTTCGTACTCGAGGTGCGGCTGCGTCTTCATCGCCTCGCGCCCGAGCCGGTGCGCTTCGTCGAGCAGCGCGTAGCCGCGCGCTTCGAGCTTCGCGTCGGACGACGCCGGGACCGGGCCGACCGCGTGGTGGTCCTTGCCGTCGTACACGCGGCCGAGGAGCAGCAGCTTGGCGAGGTCCTTCCGCGCCGACAGCGGCGTCACGTTGAAGTACGCCGGGACGCCGAACTTCAACGCCTCGGCGCCGACGTCTTCCGGGAGCCGGACGTCCGAGTTGAAGAACGTCGCCCCGTTCGCGAGCTTCTGCGTAAACTTCGCGGCGTAGCGATCGATCTCGCGGATCAACGCCTCACCGTTGTCGTGGAGCGCGGCGAGCAACCGGAGCGCCTCCGCCTCGTGCCCCGGTAACGCGTAGCGCACCGTGCGCGTCGCGATGTGAGGCTCGAGCGCGCGCACCAGGAACAGCCCGCGCACGACGCGGTACGCGAGGTAGTTCCGCGCCTTCATCTGATCGTCGAGCGGCAGCGCGCCGCCCGCGAGGACTTCGGCTGCGCGTCGTTCGAGCGAAGCGCCGCTCGCCTGGATCACCTCTTCGCGCTTCTGTTTCGCGGCGCCGAGCCGCTTCCTCATCTCGGCCTGCTTCGAACGCGCGAGGACAAACGTGGGGTGCTTCTTCACGAGCGCCTTCATGCGCTCGCTCGCGTCGGCGAGCTCACCGCGGTCGGCGAGGTCCACGCTCTTCGAGTACTCGAGCAGCGACTCCACGTTCGGCGCGCCGCCCATCTTCGGGCGCGGTGGCGCCTTCATCTCCAGACCGGCGACGAAGCGCTCCACGAGTTGGCCCTGCAGCTCGAACAGCTGGTCCTTTTCACCCACGACCTTGTCCGCGACGACGACCTTCCCTGTCGCGATCTCGATCATGCGGATGTCGATCCGGAGCTTCGGATCGAACGCGGCGAACGCGCCGGTCACGGCGTACTTCGCTCCGAGGCCCTGCCCGATCTTCACCGCGGTCTTCGGATCGAAGTACTTCGACTTCTGCAGCTCGAGCTCGCCGAGCAACGACTCCATGCGATCACGCTCGACGACCTGCAGGCTCGGCACCGCCGAAAGGTCCGTCACCATCATGTCCGCGAAGCCCTTCTTGAGGACGTCGTACTCGGGCTGGTTCGTGTTGTTGTCGAAGTAGAGGACCGCGACGACCCGCTCCGCCTCGCCAGCCCGCGCGGCGCTCGCCCCGAGCAGGACCGTCACGAGTGCGAGGAGAGCCGGCGCGCGCATGGACGCCGGGACGCTACGGTGCGGTGCCCCCGAACGAAACCCGCCGATCGGTCTAGGCAGATTTCGGGGCCGGCGGCGTACTTCGGACGCCGTTCGCGTGTTTTGCGCCCCCGTCGCTCGTCGCGTATTCTCGCGCGCCAGACATGAGCAAACACCAGATGCTGATCGTCCGTCTCCGTGAGGTGCCCGCTGGCCCGGGCGCGGAGGATTTGCTCCTTCAGGCCATCGACCGTCTCGTCTCCGACCTGAAGGCGTTCGGTCTGAAGGACGGCGGATTCCTGGTCGCCGAGCGCGAGGCGATCGAAGACCTCCGCCAGCGCGCCCAGCGCGTCGTGCGTCAGGCCGCGAGCACGCCGTTGGCGGCCCCGCACATCGAAGCCGTGGAGCGCATCGCCCGCTACGCGCGCATCGAGCTCGAGATGGACGACCACCTCGACGGTCTCCGCGACGACTTCCTCGATCTCATCCGCGCCCACCCCGCCGTCGAGAAGGCGTACGTGCGCGAAGAGATCGTCGGCGCGTCTACACCGATCCCGTTCTCCGACGGCGGCCTCCCGAACCAACTCCACCTCCGCGACGCCGCGAACTACGGCGGCGTCGACGCGTTCACCGCGTGGTGCGTGCCGGGCGGGCTCGGCGAGGGCGCGAAGTGCCTCGTCGTCGACGTCGGCGGCTGGGACGGCCTCGAGTCCGGCGGCGGCCACACCGACCTGCAGAACTTCTCGTTCCTCAGCGGCTTCGGGAGCGCGGGCATCTCGGACGGTCACGGGACGGAGGCGGCCGGGACCGGCTTCGCGCGCATCGACGGATCCCTCGCCGTCGGCGTCGCGCCGGGCGTAGCCTCGCCCCGCGCCGCGACCGCGACGACCGACACGATCGACAGCGTGCTCCTCGCCGCGGGCTCGACGCTCGCCGCCGGCGACGTGGTGGTGATGCCCCTCGCCTTCAAGAGCGACAACCGCCCGCTCGAAATGGACGACGCGATCTACGACGAGATCCTCGCGCTCACGCACGTGGACGGCATCGTCGTCGTCGCCGGCGCCGGCAACAACGACCTCGACCTCGACTGGCACGTCCAACCGTTCACCGGCGGCAAAGCGGTGCTCAGCCCGATCGTCCCGCCCGGGCGCGACTCCGGCGCGATCCTCGTGGGAGGCTCGCTCTCCGGACCGCTCCACCAGTGGCCGGCTTCGAATCACGGCGCGCGCGTGACGGTCTTCTCGTGGGCCGAGAATGTCTGGGCGCCCGCGACCAGCCTCGGCACTTCGATCGTCCAGGCGTTCGCAGGGACCTCCTCGGCCTCCTCGGTGATCGGCGGCGTCTGCGTGCTCCTGCAGTCGATCAAGAAGGCGCACGACGGCGTCCCGTACACGCCCTTGCAGCTCCGCGCGCTCCTCTCGGATCCGACGCTCAACACCCCCGCCGTCCCTTCGACCTCGCTCCCGCTCACGAACATCGGCGTGCAGCCCAACCTCGCGAACATCATCGCGGACCAGTTCGGCTACACGCTCGGAGACGCCTACGTGCGCGACAACCTCGCCGACGTCGGCGTCCCGCACACGGGCGCGCTCTCCTCCAGCCCCGACATCCTCTACACCACCGCCGCGGACATCAACCACTACACGACCTGGGACCTGAGCGACGACGCCTTCACGGTGTCTGCGATTGGCTCCTCGACAAGCTTTGCGGGTCCGGGCGATATCGACGGAACGTTCTTCACCGGCGGCGCCGAACTCGCCATCGACTTCGACAGCACCGACGGCGACATCGAGGTGTCGCACAGTGGATTCCTGTACCTGGTCGACGACGAAGGCCGTCTGCTGGTGACCTGGCCGTTCGGGTTGTCGTCGCAGGACATGGCCGCCGATGTGCTGCAACTCGTCGATGCCGAGGGATCGGCATGACTCGCGGTGTGGTCCGAGCGGCCCTGATCGGCCTCGTCGCGACCTTCGCCGTCACGGCCTGCGGGAGCGGTGGTACGAGCCAGCCCGCCACCGAAGCGGTCGCGGACGCCGACGAGGTCACGCTCGAGTACGTGATCCCCGCAGGTGCGGGCGAGGTGCTCGACGCAGGCACCCCGCTCGAGATCCTGCCGGCCGAGCTCCAGGTCGATGTGGGCGACACCATCCGGATCGAGAACCAGGACGATCGCGGTCACACCGTCGGCCCGTTCTTCGTCGGGGCGAACGAGACGCTCACGCAGCGATTCTCCACCCCCGGCGAATTCGAAGGGGTGTGCACGGTGCACCCGAGCGGTCAGCTCGTCCTCGTCGTGAACGCATGATGGTCGACGCATGATGGTGGCCAGCCCGACCCGGGCGTCGTCGCGTCGCCGCCTGATCGCGGGCGCGATCCTCGGCTTGCTGTCGGCCCTCGCGCTGGCCGGCCCGGCGT
>JAUHYN010000829.1 GCA_030426505.1 bacterium
GGACGTGCGCGTAGACGCGGCGCGCTTCGTCGTCACCGAGGCGGCCCTCGAAGAGGCGCGTGATGGCGTCCGTGACGTGTTGGCTCTCGCTGTTCACTGCGCCCCCCTCAGATCACGCCGACTGACCGCAACCAGCCGCCGCCCGTCTTCTCGTACCCCGTGAGGTAACCGTTCTTCTTGAGCATCCGGAAGAACTTCGTGCGGATGCGTCGCTCGGAAGTCTTGATCTTCGACTCGCTCAGGCCGGTGCGCGTCGCGATGTCCTTGTGCTGGAGACCGCGGAGGAACCTCAGCTCGTACACCTCGCGCTCGCGCGTTCCGAGATCGTCGACGAACCTGGAGACGAGCGCCTCCAGCTCCTTGTCGGAGGCGAGCGCCTCGGCGTCGGCCGGTCGGGCGGGCGCGATGGGCTGCGAGAAGTCGACCGCGTGCGGGGCCTCGTCGAGGAAGTCGTAGTCGACGAGCGCGCGCTCCTTGCGGCGGAAGTCGTCGATGACGAGGTTCTTGGCGATCGTCGACAGGTAGCGGTCGTAGGGCGTCAGTCCGTCGTAGCCGTCGCGGGCGCGGTCGGCGAACGCGCGCGCGAAGGTGTCGTGGAGGCGGTCCTCGAGATCGAACGTCGAGTGGGCGCCGCGGAAGCGGCAGCTCCGCCCGCCGGAGTTGAAGGTGAACCCGTGGCGCAGGACCTCCGCGACCCGCGGCGCGTAGCGCCGGAACACGGCGGCGAGGGCCTCCGGGTCGCCCCGGCGGAACCCTTCGAGGAGGGCTCGGTCTTCTTCGAGCGCAGGAATGTCCATTTCGAATCGCTTTGCGGGGTCCGAACTCCGTACCCTACCGTGCAGTACGGACGAACCGATGACGGGAGCGAAGAAAAATCTCGGTTGGATGCTCGGCGCGCTCCTCGCGCTCGCTTCGGGTTGTTTCCCCGACCTGGATCCGATGCGGGGGAGCCTCACCGTGGGGCTCCTCGGCGTGGATCCGGCGACGGAGACGCTCCGGGTGACCGTGACCGCGGGGACGGAGCGCTACGTCGTGGAGGAGGCGCTCACCCCCGCGGCTTCGGTGCGCGTCGAGGTCGTCCCGACCGGACCGATCGCGGTCCTCGCGGAGACGCTCCAGGGCGGGGTGCTCCTGCAGTCCAAGGGCGTGAACTCGGAGGTTGGGGCCGGCGAGAACGAGCTCGGGATCGATCTCGGCTCCGCCGGACCGGACCCCTCGGACGAGGTGCGGTCGGCGGCGCAGCGCGTGGTGGTGCGGCTCCGCGACGAGTCGCTCTCGGGCGGGCGCTTGTCGGATCGAGAACGCATCGAGCGCGATCCGTTCCTCGCCTTCCTGTCTGCGGCGCGCGCGTCGCTCGGTGGCGACGTCCGCATCGCGCGCGTGGTCGAAGCCGTCGCGGTGTCGGACGACGACACGTTCGACGACATCTTCGACGGACCGTTCGCGTTGGACCTCGTGACCGAAGGCGGCGCGAGCGTCACGGTCGGCACATTCGCGGCGGCGGGGCTCTCCGCCGACCTCACGCCCGACACGAGCGCCGACCTCACCGCGCTCGACGCCGCGTTCACCGCGGGCCGCTTCGACATCCGCCTCGACGGCCCGTCCTCGGAGTCGAGCGTGGACTCCGAGGTCTCGGTTCGAATCGTGTTCGCCGCCACACTGCGCTGAATCTCGCGAATCGATCGCTCCGGCTCGGGCGCGCTGCGTACGGGACGGACATGCGACACAACATCCTTTCCCTCTTCTTCACTACGTCCTTTGCGTTCGCGTGCGGCGGCACGATGTCCGACGGCGCTTCACTCTCGACGCGCGACCTCGAAGGCGGCCCGTTCGAGTCCACGTCCGAGGTGCAGGACCGCGCTTCGGCCGAGGCGCGCGCGCAGAGCTTCTTCGGCGGCGACGTGATCAGCTCGAAGGTCGACGTCGAACGCGGGCTCTCGGTGTTCGAGATCAAGATCCTCCTCGCGTCGGGCGCGGTGATCGAAGTGACGCTCGAAGAATCCACCGGGCGGCTCGTCCAGATCGAACACGAGTCTGGGCCCGTCACCGACGACCTCGACGTCGGCGCGGGCTTCGTGACCCTCGCGCAGGCGCTCGCGACCGCCCGCGATCACCGCGCCGGCGACATCGTCGACTGGGAACTCGAGCTCGACGGCACCGGTCGCTGGGTCTGGGAGTTCGAGTACGCCGACGGGACGCACGTGAAGGTCGACGCCGAAGCGAACGCCGTCCTCGACGACAGCAATGGCGACGACGCGTGGGACGACCGCGGCGCGGACGACGGCCAGGCCGCCACGCCGACGGATGCGATCCGCGTCGCCGCCGAGGCGATCGTCGACGGCGACATCGTGAAGTCCGAGCGCGAGCTCGAGCACGGCATGAACGCCTGGAAGATCACGCTCCGCACCGCGTCGGGCGCCGAGGTCGAGGTCTACCTCCTCGCCGACGACGCCAGCCTCCTCCGCGTCCGCGGTGACGAGGGCCCGTTCGACTACGACGTCACGCCGGGGCGCGGTTGGATCACGCTCGCCGACGTCCTCGACATCGTCGGGCAGAGCGAAGGCCTCGAGCGCTTCCGGCTCGACCGCGAGGGCCGCGCGTTCGTCTACGAGCTGCGGTTCTCCACCGGCGATCGCACCGAGGACGTGCGCGTGGACGCCGTGACCGGCGCGATCCTGGGTGACTGAGGCGCGAGAGCGGAAACGGCGGCGGCCTCGCTCGAAAGCGAGGCCGCCGCGCGCGGGTAGGGCGGCTCTCAGTAGCGAGCCCAGCTCAGTAACGAGCGGTGAGGGAGAAGGCGAGGCGGGTCTCGTCGCGGTGGAAGAAGAAGGTGTTCACGATGCCGTTCCGCACCACGTTGCCTCCCTGCTCCCAAGCGACCCCGGCCGAGAGGAACGGCAACGGCACCCACGTGACGTAGAAGTCGTAGCCGTACCCGGGCCGGACGAACACGGCGTCGCTGTTCTCCGATTGGAACGAGTCACGCGCCGGGTAGTCGACCGTCTCCGAGCCGTTGATGTCAGCACCGATCGTCAGCGTCCCGAGGTCACCGAGGCCGACCAAGTACTCGAGCGCGAGCTGACCGACGAAGACGAACCTCGGCAGGGTCCCACCCTGCGGGCCCGCCTGCTCGGCGAACTCGTGCCCTCGCCATTGGATCAGACCGGCGGCGGCGACGTAGAGCTGATCGATGATGTTCGTACGCGCGACCGTGAGCCCCTCCAGACCGAGGTAGAAGCTCTGGACCTGCGCCTCGCGAGAGGTCGGCAGGTAGACCATGCCTCGGTGGATGAAGAACACGTTGCGCTTGATGCCCGCGACTTCGACGTCGACCGGGTTGAACCACATCGCCCCCAGGTTGAGGTTCCCCAACCGGAAGCCGCTGTCGCTCTGGGTCTGGTCGAACTGCGAGAAGTCCACGGTGCCGGGCGGCGGCGGTGAGGCGAACTCACCCCCTTCCGCGACGAACCGCTGCTGCAGGCTCATGCGCGCGAGGAGCTGCCACCCCTTGGCCAGCTTGAAGCCGGCCGTCAGGGCGTAGTTCATCGAGCGCTCTCCGGCCGGCGTCTCGTCGTTGATGACGGGCGTCCGGAACTGGAGGGAGCCAGCCACGAAGAAGGGCCGCTTGTCGCCGCCGGCGATCGCCACGTTCTGGGCGCCCAGCTGCGCTGCGACCTTCTTCGAGGTCGTCTTCTCGTCGTCGTCGTCGGTGGAGGCGGTGGCGCTGACGGTCGCGCCGCCCTCCTCCTTGTCATCCTCTGCCTTGGCCGTCGTGGCTTCGGCGGCGTCTCCCGAGGAGGCCGCGGCGCCCTCGGAGGCCGAAGCCTCCGTGGTGCCGCCTTCCGAGGGAGCGTCTGCGAGTGCCACTTCGGCTGGCTTCGGATCATCCGCGGCGCGCGCGGTCGTCCCCATCACGAGGACGCTCGCGCACACCGCCGATTCGATGAGCCAGCGAAGCTTCATCATCAGAACCCGACGAAGTTGTTGAAGTACTCGTAGTACGCCAACAGGATCTTCAGGCCGAAGTTGTCGAGCGTCTCGCTCGCCCCGGCGTTCAGATCGTCGTTGTAGTCGCGGATGTACTGGAAGCTCACCGGGCTACGCGACTTGTTCGCCGTGATGTGCCAGCCCTGGTCGGGCAGGTACGTGTAGACGAACTCTTCGCCGTCGTGGACGAAGATCTGCTGCGTGTTGTCCGGCCCCGTGGCGCGGTCGATGATGTCGTCGCCGTACTCGCTCTGCAGCTCCTCGATGTTCTCGAAGCGCCGCATCGCGATGCGATCCTTGAGCTGCAGCGTCCCGACGAGGTTCGAGTTCGTCACCGACGAGAACAGCCCGATCGCGTAGTAAC
>JAUHYN010000830.1 GCA_030426505.1 bacterium
CGCCCGGTGATCGACCGTGGCCCCCGTGCATTGTTCGGGCGCCATGTACGAAGGCGTCCCCATCGTCACGCCCGTGTCCGTGTGGTGCAGCCGCGAGTCGTCGTCGTCGAGGAGCTTCGCCACGCCGAAGTCGAGGAGCTTCGGTGTGCGGTGACCGAGGTCGTCGGTCGCGACGAGGATGTTGTGCGGCTTCAGGTCGCGGTGCGCGATGCCCGCGGCCGCCGCGGCGTCGAGCGCGCGCGCCACCGGGCGCAACAGCTCGAGCGCCTCGACGACGTCGAACTTCCCGGCGTCGCGGAGGAGCTCCGCGAGCGTCGGCCCGTCGACGAGCTCCATGATGTGGTAGTGGCGCCCGTCGTCGAGTTGGCCGAACGCGAAGATGTCGATGATGCCGCTGTGGCCGATCTTGTTGACCGCCCGCGCCTCCGAGACGAACCGCGAGACGATCTGCGGGTCCGAAGAGTAGTGCTGACTGAGCACCTTGATCGCCGCGCGCTTCTCGATCACGCGATGCACGCCGCGGTAGACCGCGCCGAACGCGCCCGCGCCGATCTGCTCCTCGATGACGTAGTCACTGATCACCATCCCCGGTTTGAGCGCTTCGCCGAAGCCCTTCTTCGCCGGCTCGGGCGTGGGGTCGGCGGTCTCGATGAGCGAGACATCGCTCGTGTGGTCGAGGAGCGAGCGCACCTCGTCGAGGAGAGCGGCGTCCTCCGCGCACACATACGCGAGGAACGCCGAGCGCTCGGGATCGTTCAACGCGCTGGCCTCGAGGAAGACCTCCTTCACACGCGCATAGCGTTCCGCGTCCATCGCTCTCGTCAGTGCTCCGACAGCTCCCGCCGCAACCAGGCCTTCGCCATGGTCCACTCCCCCTCCACCGTCCGCTTCGAGACGCCCAGCGCCTGCGCGACCTCGGCCACCGTCAGCCCACCGAAGAAGCGCATGACCACGATCTCGGCCTGTCGCGCGTCGAACTGAGCGAGTGTCTCCAATGCGTCGTCGAGCGCGAGGACGTCCTGGTCGCGCTGCGGCGACAACGCGACGCCTTCGTCCAACACCACGCGGACGAACCCCTGACCTCGCTTCTCCCGACTCCGCGCGCGCGCGTGATCCACGAGGATCCGCCTCATCATCTGCGCCGCGACCGCGAAGAAGTGCGCGCGATCGTTGAACGACGCGCGGTCCTGACGGACCAGCACCATGTACGCCTCGTGGACGAGCGCGGTCGCCTGCAACGTGTGCTGGCCGGACTCGCGCTGCATCAGCGCCGCGGCGCGCCGATGCAGCTCGTCGTACACGACCGGCATCAACGCGTCGGCGGCTTCGCCGTCACCATCACTCGCGGCCGCGAGGAGCGCCGTGACCTCGGGCGAGGACATCCACCCGAGAATGCGCGAAGCGAAGAAGCCGAACAACACGCCGCGAGCACGAAAGCCTGAACGCTCGTTCAACGCCTCAGCGCGTCTCTTCGGCCCGGCTCCGATAGCGCGGCGGGACCTTGTCGAGCGCATCGACGATGTGCACGACCCCGTCGTCGTCGGTGAACGTGTAGAACCGGTCGGTCGTCGCCTCACGCGCCCTTCGCTCCACGTCGTCCGCGAGCGTCTTGGCCTGGCCCTGCAGGTGCGTAGGCAACAGTCCGCGGCCGATGTCGGTGAATCCCACGAACGCCGCCGCGCCGACGAGGAACACGACCGCACTCACCAGGATACGCCTCCGCCGGGACCGCCCACGCGCGAGCTCGGCCTCCGTCGGTGGCAGCGGCGGCGCCGGCGGCCGCTCGGGGATCGCTTCGATCTCGAGCGGCGCGTCGGGCTCGGGCGGCGGGCGCGGCGGCTCCTTCGGTCCCGCCGGGTCGACCTCGTCCACCGCGTCCTGGACGCGCGCCATGATCTGCTCGGTGATCGGCACCGTGTGCAGGCGATCGTCGCGGTCGTCGCTCAACGCTCGACGAGTCTACTCCGCGCGACGCGGAGCCGTCACTGGGCGGGCGGCGCGTTCGATTCGCCCCGAACGTAGAGCTGAATCAGCGTGACGTTGTCCTGGTAGACGCCGCCGACGGGGCGCGTCCCGATCCACGACCAGATCGCGCCCTGCTGCTCCGCGTGCTCGGGCTGCGCGAAGTCCACCGCGACCTGCGCGTTGTTCGGCTCGTTCGCGTAGAAGAACCGACGCTCGAAGACGTCCTCGCGGCGGTACATCTTGTAGCTGTCGTAGTTGGTGCGGTTGAAGAAGACGCGCGTGGGGCCCACCGTCCGCTCGTCGAGCGTCTCGTAGAGCGGGAACGCGAGCCCGCCCCAGAAGCCGCGCTGCATCCCGATCTCCGCCGCACCGGTGTAGCCGCCCGCGAGCTCGTTGTAGAAGCCGATTCCGTTCGGGTGGCTGTGCTGAATCGCGAGCGCGCCCGGCACCAACGTCACCGCCGCGATCGCGTACGCGACCGCGCGGACGCGCGCGAGATCGAACGCGGCGAGCGACGCCCACAGCGTCCGGGCCGCGAGGATCGAGAGCGCCGGCAACGCGTTGTACCAGTGCTTCACGCCGCCGAAGATCGGCGTGGTCGGCATCGCGATCAGGAAGATCGGGAGCGCCGCGCAGATGAGGAGCGCGCCGTCCGCGAGCGCGCGGCTCCGCACGAAGCGCACGAGCGCGACGACGAACCCGAGCGCGGCGAGGAACACGATCGGCGCCGGCACGGTGAAGTACGTCATCACCACCGGGAAGTGCCACGGGAACGGCGGCTTGATGAGCAGCTCCCCGAGGTACAGCGCCGGGTAGTGCTCGTGGTGCATGTGGAACGCGATGTACGCGTTGATGCGGGCGAAGGTGTCGTGCCACAGGTGCGGCCACGTCACGATGAACACCAGCGGCCCGACGATCGCGCTGACGAACAACACGATCGGGACGCGCGGGAGCCTCAGATCCGTGCCGCCCAGCGGCGCCCGCACGAAGCGCACCGCGAGCGGATCCGGCGGCTCGATCAGCCACAGGAGCACGAACACGAACGGGAGGAAGAGCGCGTTGAGTTTGGTCGCGAGCGCGAGCCCGAACACCACGCCGCAGATCAGCGCGCTCCGCCACACCCGATTCCGCGGCGCGCGGAGGGCGCGGATGAAGACGTAGATCGAGAACGTCCACATCGCGGTGATCGGGACGTCGAAGCACGCGAGGTGCGCGTCGAAGAAGTAGCGTGGCATCACCGCCATGAAGAGCGCGGCGAGGAGACCCGTGCGCTCGTCCACCAGCTCTTTGCCGAGCAGATACGTGCTGAGCAGCGTGAAGCCGCCGAAGAGGAACCCGGTGACCCGGAAGCCCGTCGACGGTGAAGTCCACCCCAGCCACTCCGAGAAGACGTGGTACGTGATGCCCTGGCTGAGCTTCACGAGCGGCGGGTGCTCGGTGTTGTAGCTGAAGTGCTTCGCGATCTCCGCGGCGGTGAACGCGTCGAAGAACCGCGACGAGAACAGCACGCCCCACCACCGGGAGTACTCCTCCGCCGCCTTGAAGTAGTAGCCCTCGTCGCGCGTGAACCCGACGGACGAGGCCGTTGCCCAGAGGACCGCCACGTAGGCGATCGCGATCAGCCACGCCACGTGGATCGAACGCAACCGCTTCACGGGGCCAGCTCCTTGGCGGTGCGCGTGTCGGCGATGAAGCAGAAGTGGTTCACGCCTGCGTCGACCGTGGACACCGCGAACGACACCGTCGCCGTCCCGGTCGTCGCCGTGCGTACGATGAACGGCTCGAAGTAGTCCTCGAGCGGGAACACGAAGCGCTGCGGGGGCTCACCATCGATCGCGACGTCCAGGTCGATCGGCGCGCGCGCGTTGAGCGATCCATTCAGTGTATGACCCGCGTGCCCGTAGATCCGACCCGCGAGCGGGACGTTGGGGTACTGTACGACGAGGCGCCCCTCCCCGGGCGGGTGCGCCCACAGGCACAGCCGCGAGTGATCGCCCATGAAGTGGTATTCGGGCGCGACGTAGAACCAGTCCTTGTCGTACGGGCACGCCCACCGCCCGGCGCCTCCGCGACCCGGATCCCAGTCCTTGCACGCCACGCGCTCGCCGTTCTTCTCGTGGAACACGGACGCGGCCTTCAGGTTCGCGAGGAAGTCGTACGCGACGTCGTTGGCGGTGTGCTCGAGGCGCGCGACGGTGATGCCCGCGGGGACATCGTAGCGCCGACCGAGCGTGAAGCCCCGGGCGAGCAAGGCCTCGACGAGCGCTTCCCCCTCGCCGAAGATCCCGAACACCCAGACGCGCGGGTGTTTGTCGAAGTCCTCCTCGAGCGGCGCCTTCACCGCGAGCGGGTGGAGGTCTCCGAGGTGCTCGTAGACGCGCGTC
>JAUHYN010000831.1 GCA_030426505.1 bacterium
CCGAAGATCACCTCTACACCCTGCTCGACCAATGCCTGGAGCACCACCTGCGAGCCGGACATCGACTTGGTGTCGACGGCGGACGGCGCGGCTGTCGCTGCGGACGTCGTAGAGGAAGCGGTCGAGTTGACGTGAATCGAGTGCGGTGATGCTCATCGGGGCGTCTCCCTTCGAAGAGCATCATCGGCCCGCGGGCCGCCCTTGGCGCTTACGGGCTCGGTAATCCTAGCTTGCAGCTCCCAGCCTGCTGCGCGCTCCTACAGCCCGTAGATCGGGAGGTACTTCTTCTCGAGGGCCTCGACGAGCGGGCGCACCAACAGGCCTTCACCGGTCGCGCGGCGCACCACGTCTTCGGCGTCGTAGAGGTGCCCGAGCCGGTGGACCTTCGCGCGCAGCCACTCGAGGAGTCGCGCGAAGTCTCCCGCTTCCACGTCCGACCACAGCTCGGGTCGCTCCGCCTCGTAGGCCGCGAGGAGCTGCGCGGAGTACAGGTTCCCGATCGAGTACGTCGGGAAGTAGCCGATCGCGCCCCACGCCCAGTGGATGTCTTGGAGGCACCCGTGCGCGTCGTCCGGCGGCGTCACGCCGAGATACGCCTGCATCTTCTCGTTCCAGGCGCCCGCGAGGTCCTTCGCCGCCAACGCACCCGACAACAACGCACGCTCGAGTTCGTAGCGCAGCGCGATGTGCAGGTTGTACGTGACCTCGTCGGCCTCGGTGCGAATGAACGAGCGCTCCACGCGGTTCACGGCGCCGAAGAACTGCTCCGGCGTCACGTCGTCGAGCTGCCCCGGGAAGGCCTCGCGGAGCCCAGGGAGGTTGCGCCGCCAGAACGGGAGGCTCCGGCCGATCTGGTTCTCCCACAGCCGCGACTGCGACTCGTGCAGCCCCATGCTCGGCGCCGCCGCGAGCGAAGTGCGCGCGTGCGCCGGATCGAAGCCCTGCTCGTAGAGGCCGTGTCCGCACTCGTGGATCGTCGAGAAGATCGAGACGAACAGCTGCTTCTCCACGATCTTCGTCGTGACCCGCACGTCGTCTTCGCTCGCCGTCGCCGTGAACGGGTGTGCCGATCGATCCTGCCGACCGCGCTCCAGCGAGAAGCCGAGGTCCGCGAGCACGCGCACCGTGAAGTCCCACTGCCCCGCGTCCGAGAACGACTGCTCCAGGAACGACGCGTCCGGCGCCCGCCCCTCCTCGGTGAGCCGCTGCACCAACGGCACGAGGCCCGCCACCAGCTCTTCGAGCACCGGCGTCAGCCGCGCCTCCGTCATCCCCGGCTCGTACTCGTCGAGGAGCGCGTCGTAAGGATCGCCCGAGTCGCTCCCCAGCGCGTCTGCGCGCTCTCGCAACAGCCCCACGACCGTCGCGAGGTGCGGCGCGAACGACACGAAGTCGTCTTCGGCCTTCGCGGCTTGCCACGCCGCGAGCGCCGTTGACCGCGCCTCGGCCATCCGCTTCACCAGCGACTCCGGGACGCGCGACGCGAGCCGTGCCTGTCGCTCGACCCGCTGCACCATCACGCGCTTCGTCGCGTCGAGCGTCTCGTCCGCGAGCAGGCCCGCGATGCCGTCTTGCAGCGCCGGGTCGACGAGCCACCGGTGTCGAATCGCTTCGAGCGTCCCGGTCTGGCGCCCGCGGGCGGCCCGCCCGGCGCTGGGCGTGTACGTCTCCTCGTCCCAACCGAGCAGCCCGATGACGCCCTCGAGATCTTTGAGCTCGTACATGCGTCGTTCGAAGTCGTCCCACTGCGTCGTCATGTTCGTCGTCCCTTCGTCACCACGCGAACGGCGCGTGGGCCTTTCGGCGCTCCCGCACGTACCACACTGCGCTCGCCGCCGCCGCGAGCCCGATCAGGATCAATACCGGCGCCATCTCGTCCGCGAAGTCGCGGCCGACCGAGACCGTCGCCACGAAGTTGTTCGCGGTGTGCGCGACCACGCCGATCCACAGCGAACCGGTCCGCAGCACCATCCACCCGAGGTACGCGCCAATCAGCGCGGACGTCGGCGTATGCACCGGGTCGAAGTGGAAGATCCCGAACATCACCGAGCTCCCGATCCACGCGATCATCACGCCGTCGGACGCCTGCATCCGCCGCATCATGTACCCGCGGAAGAACAGCTCTTCGCCGATCCCCGGGAACACGCCGACGACCAGCGCCGCCGCGATCAACAGGTGCTCCGGGAGCTGCACCAGCGCCGCGTGGATCGCGCCGAGCGTGCCCTGCCCGCCCAGCCCCGAGACCTGCACGATCGTGTCGAGCACCATGCTCGTGCCCAACACACCGAGGCTCGCCGCGAACGCCTCGCGCGCGTCGAACGGGAAGAGGCACAAGCGCCGAACGAGCGTCGGACTCGCGTGACGGCTCCCGCGCGCGGTGAGCGCCATCGTGATCCCGATGAAGCTCCCGCCCGTGAGCGCGACCGACAACACCAACGCCTTCGGCGTCGTCGCGAGCTCGGGGAGCTGCGCGATCCGCTCCTTCATCGCGAGCGTCGGATCACCGTCCAACCACAGGAGGAGCGCTCCGATGCCGATCCCCACCACCGTGTTGATCACCAGGAACGACAGCAGCGCCACGACGTACGGTGGCCACGACTTCAAGCTCATGGGTCGGCGACTTTGATCTCGGTGACCGACAGCCCGCGGTCCGTCAGCCGTTCCCGCAGCGCGTCGACATTGCCGGCGAGCTGCCAGTAGATCTCACGGTCCGGCGGGACGAGCACCGCCGTCAGCGACCCCGCCCCCAACGTGATCCTCAACTCCGTCCCCGCGAAGAACTCGTCCTTCAGCGTGACCCGCACCTCCGTGTGCCCCTCCGGCGTCTCGCCGATCAACAACCCCTCCGCCATCGTCGCGAGGAGGCCGTCGAGATCCGCGGGCGCCGGCTGCGGGCGCGGCGGACGCGCGGCCGGGAAGAACGTCCCCGGCACCTGCGGCATCGGCTCGGGCGCGGGCGCCTCGTTCCCGAGCGGCACGTCGTCCGGGTTCTTCAGCAGCGCCAACATCTTCGGGTAGCGCCGCGGGATCTTCTTGCTCTTCACCTTCGCCGACGTCGACGGCGCAGTGCCCGCGCTGCGCGACTTCGGCGCGCTCGGCACCGGCGTCGCGCGGCGCATCGCGGGCCGACGCTCGAACCGAATCGACTGATCGACCCCGACGGTACGATCCTTCGTCAGCCGGGAGACCGGCGGGTGACGCCCGGCCGCCGCGGGCGGGTGTTGCTGCATCTCGCGCGTGAAGCGATCGACCGTCGGCGGCGGCGCATCGACCGGCGCCGCGAACGGGCCGTCGCCGAGGTACTCCTCGACGTCTTCGAACTCCTCCAGCTCCTCGATCTCGGAGATCTCCGCCGGCTCCGGCGCGAAGCTCGGCGTGACTTCGAGCTGTGACAGCGGCGTCGGCGCGAAGCTCGGCGTCACGTCCGGCGTCGGACCGTCCGGCAGCGGCGGCGGGTTCCACGCCGACAGCTCCGCCGCGAAGATCGACGTCGCGTCCTCCGACACGTCGCCGCCCGCCTCGACCTCGCGCGACGCGAGAGGCGGCGCTTCGAGATCGGCGTCGACCTCGCGCGACGCGAACGGCGTCATCGCCCGCACCTCGGGCATCGACTCCGCCCAGTCGTCCGCTTCGATCGTCGCGCCGTCCGCCGCGAGGTCGTCCGCCTCCAACGGAGGCAACGACTCCCCATCGATCTCCGGATCCGGATCGAATGGCGCGGGCTCGATCACCAGATCGTCCGCGACCGGCAGGGCTCCTTCGCCGAGCGCTTCACCGAGCTGGGCGTCGAAGCCGTCTTCCGCTCGCGCGGGCGTCGCCTCGACGCGCGCGACGGTGTCCGCGATCGCCTCGAGGTCGTCCGCCTCCCACGACGCGCTCAAGCTCGGCGCGTCCTCGAACGACGTGCGCGGGATGATGCTCGGGGCCGGCGGCCGACGCGGCGGCGTGGACTCGACCTCCACGTCATCGACGTCGATCCACTGCGCGGACGCGGGCCGGTCGAGGATCTTCGGCGCCTCGGCGCTCGCGGGCGTCGCCTCGACCCACGGATCCGTACCCGGGCTCGGAGGCTCGGCCGGCGCGAGATCGGACGTGTCGACGAAGCCGGAGGACACGTCGCCGTCGTCGGCGCCGTGCGCGCGTGTCTCCTCCGTGACCTCGATCCGCGGCGCCCCCTCGGGCGGCGGATCGTTGGGCCCATCGCCGCTCATCGCGGCTCACCATAGCGCGAGGGCGAGGGCGGCTGAAGAACGCGGCTCACTTCGGGGGCGGCGGCGGGCGCTTCCGCTTCGCGGGCGGCGCGACGGCCGTGCGGAGCTTCTCGGCGTTCGGGTTCTCGA
>JAUHYN010000832.1 GCA_030426505.1 bacterium
TGGGGCATCGACTTCACGCCGCGCCCGCACAAGTTCCCCGCGCTCGTGCTGTGGGGCGGCTCGCGCGACTGGCTCGGCCTCAACTTCCACGAGGCGTCGCTGCGCTACCGCGACGCGCTCGTCGGTGACGGTCACTTCGTCGTCGCGTGTACCCACGACTCCGGGCACTCGATGCCGCCGATCGAGCCACCCGTCCCCGGACAGACGCGCTTCGTGTCGCTGTGGACGTTCATGCTCGACCACCCGTACGGCCTCGCGCCCGGCGACTCGCCCTACCTGACGAGTGGGCTGCCGCCGGAGTTCCCGTCGTGGTGCGAGATCCCGTAGCGGCTCACGGGACCGCCACGGCGATCGAACCCGAGATCGCCGACACATTCCCCGCCCGATCGATCGCGCGCGCCGCGTAGCGGTGGGTCCCCGGCGGGACCTCCTTGTCCTCCACACTCACCGGGCGACTCGGATCCCAGGGCTCCGTCGTATGCACGACGACGCCGTCGCGGAGCAGCTCGTAGCGGACGTCCGGGCCCTCGTCGAACGACGTCGACCACGAGACGCGCACCGCGTTCGGCGCGTAGACGATCGCGCTCAGCGCCGACGGCGGTGTGGGGGGCGTCGCGTCGATCACCACGTCGAACACATCGTTCGCGTCGTCGACGGTCAGCGTCACGGGCCACGGGCCTTCGGGCGTCCCGTCGCTCGCGCGCACGAGGAGCGCAAACGAGGCGTCTTCGCCGGGGGCGACGGTGAGCGTGGGCGGGTGGACCTCGAACTCCAACCGCGCATTCGTCGTGACGGTCGGCGTGATCCCGCGCGGCGCGCAGCCGACGCCATCGTGATCTTCGATCGTGATCGTCATGCGCGTCTCGGCGCCGGGGCGGATCCACTGCGGTCGCACGTCGCGGAGTCGAAGCGGCGCCGCCCGGCAGTCGAAGCGGACCTCGACGTCCGCTTGCCGCGCGACCGACGGCCGCGCGGTGACCTCGAGGCCGGTGGTGTCGTCGCGGAACGTCTCGCCGCTCGCGAGGCTCGCGAGGAGCGTCGTGGTCCGGGGCCCCGGCGCGTTCGGTACGCTGTGGACCGAGACACGATCGCGGTACTCGGTGGGGAGGGTCGCGTCCCACGCCGTGCCCGCGCGGAACGAGACGTAGAAGGCTTGTGGCGAGCGCGGGGTCGCGACGCGGAGAATCTTCGGCGCGCGCCGCGCGAACGAGGACGCGAGCGCGGAGATCGGCCCGCGTCGATCGCCGCCGACCTCTTCGATCTCGTGTGCATCGATCGAGCCGAGCGCGATCGAGTGCGCCGCGTGGAAGCCCCTCAGGAGCGTGCCGTTGGCCGCGCCCATCGGATCGGAGCGATCGCCGTACTCGTAGGTCGGCGTCGCGGCGTGGAGCAGCCCGAAGTTGTGTCCCAGCTCGTGCAGCAACACCGGCGCGCTGCGACAGTTCGGCCCGTTGATGAACGACGACGGTCCGTTGACGAACGCGGCGCCCGCGAACGCGCAAGGGATCGGCGGCATGAGGAACATCCAGCGGTCGTACGCGTCGGGATCGATGCCCTCGTCGCGCGCGGCCGCGAGCGCGTTCGTCTGCCAGGTGGCGAGGTCGCAGCCTTGGCCTCGGGGCACCACGAACGGGCCGACGACGTCGCCGTCGAGCGTGCGGCGCCCCTCGGTGACGACCGCGAGGTGATCCGCCACGTCTTCGAGCAACGTGGCTTGCGCCTCCTTCGCGGAGCACAGCGTGGGCGCGTCCGCGAAGGCGACGCGCACCGCGAGCACGCGCTCGTGGACGCTCCCCGACGCAGCGGCGAGGTCAGCGCGCGGCGCGCCGAGGCCGGCGATCCAGTGATCGGAGGAGGTCCCGTCGAGCGCGTCGAACACCACGCGCTGGGCGCCGGTGGCGTCGGCGGTGGATTCGCGTTCGAGGGGCGGGGGCGCGCAGGCGAGGAGCGCGAGGGCGGCGAGCAGGGGCGTGCGTGTCATGCGTCTTCGCGACGCAACGTCCGTGCCCGCCGATCGCCTTCGCGCGGCGCCGATGTCGGCCCGATTGGGGCCGCCCGATTCGGGCCGACTCGGATCAGATGAGGCCGCGGCGCTTGCGGTACTGGGCGTCGGCGCGATCGATGTCGTCGCTCGTCATGCCGATGCGCGCCGCGAAACGATCCGCTTCGGCCTTCGCGGAGGCGTCCTGCGAGCCCGACGCGTACACGTTGCCGAGCGCCTGCGCGTAGAGGTGCAGCTGCGCCTCGCGCTTCAACGCCTCCGTGCGTTCGTTCGAGACGCCGAGCGCGCCGGCGACCTCCACGATGCGTCGCGTCTCGCTCAGCTCGAGCTCCTCGTCGGCGAATGCGACCGCCCACGCGAGCATGATCGTCGTCTCGCGGGACGCACCCTGCGAGGTCTCGCCGAGCTCCGCGCCCGACAGCGCGCCGCGGCGGAGGAGGTCGTCGATCGTACCGAGGTCGGGCGTTACGAACTGCTCGAGGAACGCGCGCTCGTCGGCGTCGACCTTGCCGTCGGCCGCGGCGATCTCCACGAGGAGCCGCGCGAGCACGCCGCGATCGTAGCGCTCCGTGACCGGCGCCGAAGTGAGTTGGCGATCGAAGCCGCTCTGCTCCGCGGCGGAAGCGCCGACGAAGCGGCCGGCCTTCGGATCGAACGCGAAGCGTGAGGACACGCTCTCGAACGCGCGCACGATCGCCGCCTGCTTCTCGTCGTCGGAGAAGCTGTCGCGCGCGCCCTGTTCGACGTTCGACATGACCTCCCGCGCGAGGTCGTTGCCGACGCGGCCGAGGATCCCGGAGCCGAGCACACCGCGCACGGTGCGCGAGACGGCGCTGCGGATACTCCACATGACGTTCTTCTTCGCGGACTGCTTCGCGACGTCGGCGAGACCCTTGCCGCGCTGAATCGACGCGGACGCCTCGACGGAAGTCCCGGTGGTCGGGCAGGTGAACGTGACCGCCATGGCGCTCCCGCGTTGTTCGGACGCGGCGATGAGCGGTTGGATGCGGTCGTAGCTGATCTCGGACATGCCGCGAGGGCTACCAGACCTGGGCCCCTCGCTCCAGGCGAGGCGTCCGCTCGATCTGCGACGTTCGTTCCGGTTGCCGCGGTCCGCCCGAGCGACTAACCACCGGGACGTCTTGCTGCGCACGGCTCTCCTCGCGCTCCTCGTGGCCTTCCCGCTCACCGCGGGGGCCGCCCCCGACGTCGACGTGTACCCCGACACGATTCGCTTCGATCTCGAATCCGGCGCGCTCCTCATGGATCCGGACGTGAAGGGTCACGACGATCCCGCCGCCTGGCGCTTCGGCGAAGCGCCGCTCCGCCTCGCCGCCGCGCGCGACGAAGTCGTCGCGGTGCAGCTCGTCTGCCGCGGCGAGGGTGTGTACCCGGTGAAGCACGAAGGCCTCGAGGGGCTCGCGGTCGACGTCTTCGCCGAGCTCGGCATCCGCGTCGAGTCGCCGTCCGCGTCGGGCGCGGTGACCTCGCTGGGGCCGGGCTTCTATCCGGATCCGCTGATCCCGACCTCCACGATCACCGTCCCCGCGGCGCCGGGCCTCGGCGTGGTGTGGGTCGATCTCCACGTGCCGCGCGATGCCGCCGCCGGACCGATCAACGGAGCCCTGATCGTCGGCGACACGCGCGTGGAGGTCGAGCTCACCGTGCTCGACGTGACGCTCCCGATCGAGGACATCGCGCGCCTCGGCACGGTGAACTTCGGATCGCTCCTCGAGAAGGAGCGCGCGGGTCACCTCCTCGAGTGGATGCAGATGGCGCACGCGCACCGCGTCGACGTCGAGGTGATGCGGATGACGCCGACGATCGAGGACGGCGTCACCGACTGGGACGGTTGGATCCAGCGCGTCGCACCGTACGTGGAGGGCACCGCCTTCACCGCGGAGGCGGGCTACCGCGGGCCGCGCGCGGGGACGCCGGTCGCGCGTTGGATCGTCCCGCACACGGACTGGTGGCCGACCAAGCCGACGAAGGATCACCGCCCCGCGGATCCCGCCGCGTGGTCGCGTTCGCTGCACGAGTGGGAGCAGCGCTTGATCGCGCTCGGGTGGTTCGGACGCCCGCGCGCCACGCAGTGGATCCTGTTCGTGAATGGCCTGGACGAGCCGAAGACGGTGGAGGAGCTCGACGCGCTCGCGTCCTACGAGGCGCTCCTGGACGCGGCCGACCTCGAAGACCGCGGCCACGTGTGGTTCCGCACCGACGGCAACTTCGGTCCGGACTTCGGCGGGCTCTCGGACGAGCAGATCGCCGAGCGCATCGGCGGCGCGGTGGATCTCTGGAACATGCACGGCGCCTCCAACAC
>JAUHYN010000833.1 GCA_030426505.1 bacterium
CGTGACCGCACCGAGACCGAGAAGTGGATCGGCGTCGTGGTGACCGACAACCGCACCGACAACGTCTTCCGCGAGTCGTCCGGCAACGAGTGCTTCCAGCCGCTCGACATCAACAAGCTCGGCCCCTACCAGCAGAACAACGGCATCGAGCACATCTGGCAGGACGATCGCGCGGTGGAGCTGCTCGAGCGCTTCCCGTACCCGATGCACCTCGAGACGAACCGCAGCGACGAGACCGGCTACCAGCAGAACCGCTCGCCGTTTCTCGAGGTCTTCGCGGACACGCCGGACTTCAAGTTCCTCAACACCGGGAAGGGGCGAGCGCTGCGCCCGCGCTGGCGCCCGGAGCAGGGCGGCCGCACCAACCTCCAGGGCAAGGCGAACATCGGCATCCACCCGGACACCGGCCTCTTCGAGCGCCACAAGTTCGAGCACCGCGGGCCCGAGGGCTCCAACTCGATCCGCGACGGCGTCGCGTTCCACCTCGACGAGCTCGAGGAGATGGCGCTCACCGGCCGCTTCGGTCGCAACGACGGCCGCCTCTCCTCGGTCCACCGCGTGCTCTACGAAGGCCTCGTCGAGGACGGTGGGCTCCGCCGCGGCGACCCGATGCCGCTCGAGTCGAAGGTCTGCGTGTACCAGGACCGGCGCCGCACGCACCTCATCTTCTACTCGCAGAACGAGCTCACCTCGATCCGAGACAACCTGCAGCGTCAGCTCGACGACTTCGCGAACCTCTCCAGCGGCGCCGACCCGGCCACCGCCGAGAAGTGGAAGTCGAACCTCGAGCGCATGATCGCCTCGACGACCGCCGCCGCCGAGAAGCTCGGGCACACGCAGACGATGCTCCGCAAGTACAGCGGCAGCTTCTCGGCGTGGGGCGACGGCCTGATCATCTCGCGCGACGAGAAGGTCGGCTTCGAGTCGGCCGCGTTCGGCGGCGGCTCCGGCATCTGGCCGGGCGATCGCCGCGGCACGCCGGCGCGCTGGGTGCCGGATCCGAACAGCAGCGGCGACTTCATGCCGCAGGAGATCGATGGCGCCGATCGCATCGACACCCTCGGGCCGTCGATCCTCCGCGCCGAAGCCGAGCTCGACGCCGCTGCGTCGGATCCGGTGGACCGCGCCATCGA
Organism: bacterium; assembly: GCA_030426505.1. GTDB lineage: Bacteria > Myxococcota > Kuafuiibacteriia > Kuafuiibacteriales > Kuafuiibacteriaceae > JAUHYN01. The sequence goes on from JAUHYN010000833.1 coordinate 1,134, forward strand.
GCGCTGCCGCGAGCTGATGAACGGCACGGGTGCGCAGGCCGACGAGGCGCGCGCCGACCTCCCGGAGCTCGAGAAGATCCGCAACGAGATGTCGCTCTGCACGGACGCCGCGATGGAGACGCAGGCCGAGGCGTACGAGGCCGCGGGCCTCACCGTCGATCGAAACCCGCCGCCCGAGTCGACGTACGAGGTCTTCGGCAAGCTGCTCGAGCAGCGGCGCCCGCGCGCGTGGTTCGCGATGGGCGCGCACAACCTCGTCCCGCGGCGGCCCTCGGCTGCGCCCACGATCGAGGTCGAGGCCGATGTGAAGCTCTACGCGGGTCGCACGCAGGCGCTGGATCCGATCAAGGTCGACCAGGCGACGACGCTCGACTTCGAGGTCACGCCCCGCGGCCGCAGCACGACGAACGACATGGACCTCTACGTGCGCATCGGCGCGCCGCCCGAGATCAACGACGACGGGTCCGGCACGTTCGACCTGCGCCTCGGCGAGCTCGGCTCGCGCGAGTCGGGCTCGCTCCCGATCCCCGCGAACTCCGAGGTCTACGTGGTCGCGCGCAGCAAGGGCCGCTTCTCGAACGCGAACGTCCGTATCAGCGGGCAGTGAGCGCCGCTTCCACGCCGTCGACGAGCGCCGCGGCGACCTCGTCGAGGCGGTCGAGGAGGGCGTGGCTGATCTCGACCTCCACCCCGGCGTAGACGTCGGGGCCGAACTTCGTGCGCAGGGAAGTGACGAGCGCGGGGGCGCGCCCGTCGTAGGGCTCGTTCTCGCGGGACACGAACCCGTCGGCGCGGAACGTCGGCACCCACAGATCCGAGATCTCCTTCTCGAGCGGGCGCTCGGGATCCATCATCACGCCCAACTCCACCTCGCGCTTCTGGCCGTCGTAGTGCGGCGTGAAGCTGTGGACGGACAGGTGGAGGACGCGGGGGGCCGCTTCGAGGGCGGCGCGGACCGACCGCTCGACCGCGTCCCAGTAGGGCCGGTGGAAGCGCGCGACGCGGTCGGCGCGGGCGGCGTCGTCCAGCGCGCCGTTCCCGGGCACGACCACGCCGAAGGCGACCGAGGGGACGACCTCGGGGCTGTCGGGGGGCCGGTTCAGGTCGGCGACGAGGCGGGTCCAGGCGCCGAGGTGCGGGGTGACGCCGAAGCGCTCGGCGACGGCGGCGGCGACCCGGGCCACACCCGGATCCCAGCCGGTGTGGCTCTCGAGGATGTCGGCGGAGAGCCCGAGGTCGATACCCTCGGGCACCGCGTGGCTCGCGTGTTCGGCGGAGACGACCAGACCCCAGCGGCGCTCGGACATGCCGCAGGATATTAGCGCCCGGACTAGGGTCCGCGGGCATGGAATCGTTCGCTCCATCGTTTCGTTGCCCGAGCCCTCGCCACGTCGTAAACGAGGCCCGCGCATGGGGAAGAAGGAGCCGACCACGTCGAACCCGAGCGCCGCCGCTGTCGTGGCGCTCCTCGCGCTCGCGCTCGCCGCGTCGCTGCTGGCGGTGTTCCAGTGGATGGAGCTCATCGTGACGCAGCAGGGCGGGGCGTCCTTCTGTGGAATCGACGAGACCCTCAACTGCGAGGCGGTGTGGAACTCGCCGTTCGCGAAGTCGATCCACTCGACGACGCGCCTCCCGCTCGCCGGCTGGGGCCTCGTGTGGGGCCTCTCCGCGTTCTTCGTGAGCGCGATGCTCGCGTACGACGTGATCGCGCGCCGCGGCTACGACGCGCGCGTCTTCGCGCTCCGCATGATCGCGGCCGCCGGCGTGGCGGCGGTGGTGGTGTTCATCGGCGTGAGCTTCTCGCTCGGTCAGGTCTGCCTGACGTGTGTCGCGACCTACGTGTTGGTCGGCGGGTTCGCTTTCGCCGCGTTTCGCGTGAAGCCGCTCCGGCCGCTGAAGGACGTTTCGCCGGTGCAAGGTGCCTTGCCGGTCGCCGCGAGCCTCTTCGTCGCGTACGCGGCGCTGCTGATCCCCGGCACCAAGACCCCGGTCGACGCGAAGCTGGGGCTCCAGCTCCCGCCGAAGGCCTCCGCGCCGGACACGAAGAGCGCGCCGCCGCAGGCGAAGGCGCCGCCCACGAAGGCCCCGCCCGCCGCGCCCCCCGCGGCGCCGACGACCGAGGTCGGGCGCTACCTCGCGCAGGTCCCGCCGCAGGCGCTCCAGGCGATCAGCGACTCACTCCACAAGATGCGCACGTCGAAGACGCCGGACGTCTCGAAGTACGGCGTCCGCCACCGCACGGGTCCGGCCGACGCGCCGGTCCGCATCGTCGACTTCTCGGACATCCGCTGCGGCCACTGCCGTCACCTCGACGAGGTGCTGCACCAGCTGAAGGAGGCGACGCCCCCGGGCGCCTTCTCCTCCGAGTCCCGCTGGTTCCCACTCGACTCGGGCTGTAACCCGTCCGTCCCGCCGGAGCTGAAGGACGACACCGGCGTCCGCTGCCTCGCTCCGAAGGTGCTCGTGTGCCTCGAGGACGACGCGAAGTTCCACGACGCGAAGACCAAGATGTTCTCGGAGCAGCAGACCCTCACCCAGGAGCGCGTCTGGAAGATCGTCGAGGAGACCACCGGCAAGAAGAAGGCGGCGCTCACGAAGTGCGTCGCCTCCAAGGCCACCGCCGACAAGGTCGCGGGCGACGTCGACTACGCGAACCAGTACGACGTCCACGGCACGCCGGTGGTGTTGATCAACGGGCGCCAGGCGACCTCGGTCGCGCCGTTCCTTTACGCGATCATCCTCGCGAAGGGGAACTTGGACGACCCGGGTTTCGCTGCGCTCCCGGAACCGCGGGCAGACGCCCACGTCCACTAGCAGCCCGCAGCAAATAGCTTCCAGTCCGCAGCAAGATCTCCCGAGCGCATCAGGCGCTCGAGCGTCGCACCGATGAGCTCTGCTGGCTGCCCGCTGGTCGCTGAGAGCTAGGTCAGGCCTGCGCCTCTTCCTTCTCCGCGTCCGGCCCCGGCTCGTTCGGGCCCTCCGTCTCCGAGAACGACATCACGAGCTTCTGCTCCTCCTCGCCTTCGCCCTCGACGTCGACCTCGACGTGGCCGCCGTTGGCGAGCTTGCCGAAGAGGATCTCGTCCGCGAGCGGGCGCTTGATCTCGTTCTGGATGACGCGGCCCATCGGGCGCGCGCCGTACTTCTCCGAGTAGCCCTTCTCGCGCAGGAACAAGCGGGCCTCCTGCGTGA
>JAUHYN010000834.1 GCA_030426505.1 bacterium
AGCGCCCGGCGCGCGCCCTCGCCCGCGGTCGCGCCCCGGCCCGCGGACAGGTCCGCGGTCGCGCCGCGATCACTCGCGCCCCGGGCCTCCGTCACCGCGCCTCGCTCCCCCGGCCGCCCGGCGGCCGCGACGACCTCGCCGCGCGCGTCGTCGCCGTCCTCGTCCCACGCCACGCCCGCGGCCTCGCTCCCCGAGTGCCGGCCGAGCATCATCCCGCCGCCGAACGCCGCGCCGACGATCAGCACGCCGAGGAGCACGAGCAACCGGAAGCGCCCGCGCCGCATCGTGATGGCGACGACGTCCGCCCGCGGGCGGCGCCGGAGCGAAGCATCCTGGACCGTGGAGCTCATCGTCAGTTGCGCGTGCGCATCAGGTAGATCGCTCCGGTCTCGCCGTTCAGCACGACCACGTCGTCGAGGTCGTCGCCGTCGAGGTCGCCGCACGCGACGGGGCCGCCCGCTTCACCGGGGAGCGCGATCGTGTCGGGCGGATCCAGAAGACCGCCGAAGCCGTCACCGGAGAAGATGTACAGCTGGTTCGTGTCGCGCGACGCGATCGCGATGTCCACGTGGTCATCGCCGTTGAAGTCGCCCGAGCACATCCCGTGCGGCACGAAGTCGAGCGCGTGGCGCCGACACCCGCCGGCCGTCGGCGTGCGCAGCTTGAAGATCGACTCCTCGCCGTCGGTGAAGTACGCGCCGAGGCAGCCCTTCGCCTCCTGCTCCTCGGGGAGCGCGCGCCACACCGGGCAGCTCGCCTGGAAGTTGTCGCCCTCGAGGCACGCCTCCCGCGCGCTCCACACGACGTCCGGCGGCGGCTCGCCCGTGGTCCGCCGCTCCAGCGTGAGGTCGAGCGGCACCACCAGCGCGTCGTGGATCGGCGCGTTCACGATCGGCTCCGACGTCCACGCGAACGTCCCCGACGACTCCTCGAGCAGCTCCAACCCACCGACCGAAGGCACCACGATGTCCCAGTTCGCCGGGTCGCGGAGCGGCCCCGCCACGAGGCCGTACGGGAGCACCGGCGCGTCGAGCGCGCCGACGTAGACGCGCTGCGGGACGCGACACCCGCACGCGTCCATCGGCGCGCAGCGGGTGACCTCGTTCCCGGGATCGAGGCACGCGCAGTCCGACTCTTCGCCCGCGCGGTTCGTGCAGGACAGCCGCGGGACCTGGCAGCCGTTCTTGTTGTAGAGCCGGTTCACTTGGTTGACCGACCGCGTGACGAGGACATCGACGAGCTTGTCGCGCGCCATGCACACGCCCACGCGCGTGTTGCCGGAGCCGGGCTCGAGCTCGCACCGCTCCTGCGGCGGGCAGCCACACAGCTCCGGGTTCGCGTCGCACATCGGGCCCTCCCACGGGAGGCAGCGCGGCGTCGGGCTACACACGCGATCGTTCACGCTGCGCCCCTGCGCCACCATCGCGACGCCGCGGTACGGGCCGTCGTCGGTCGACTCGAACGCGGACAACGCGACCGCGTTGGAGCCGGTCATCGTGTGGCGCGAGTCGACGACGAGGTCCGTCCCATTCGCGCTGAGTACGAGGATCTCGGCGCCCTCGCAGTCGCGGTTCGCGCAGTCCGCGCGCCGCGAGTTCAACAACACCACCTCCGGGATCCCGGCGGTCGGCGCGATGTCCTCGATCAGCAGACCCGCCGGGAGGATGCCGAGGTTCGACGGCTCGTTCAGGCGCTGCCGCGACGCCGAGCCCGCCGAGCGATAGGCGGACAGGCGCGTCGTCCCGGCCGGCAACACGCCATCGAGACCCGGCGTGCAGTTCGCCCGGTTGCCCTCGCACGCGACGACCGCGAGGTCCGCTTCTCCGTCGTCGTCGAGGTCACCGATCGCCGCCGCGATCGGGATCGTCCCGTCGCCCACGCCGAGCACGTCCTTGGACGGGAACGCGGCGGGTGCCGTGACCGAGACGAAGAACGTGGCCTGGTGGCGGTTCGGCGCGGTGTCCGACTTCAACGCGTCCGCCGTCGCGACGACCTCACCCGTCCCCGCGGACGTCGCGAGCGTGAGGTTCACGGACGCGCGGCCCTTCAGGTTGGTGTGGGTGGAGTAGACCGTCGCGGAGTCCCCGTCCGTGATCGCGTAGCCCATCGTCTCGGAGGAGAAGCGGATCGGCACGCCCGGGATGTCGTACGTGCCGCCGGTGCCGTCGGGCGAGTCGGCCTGGACGCGCACTTCGAGCGGGACGAGGAGCGGCTCACCGGCGCGGCCGATCTGACGGTCGCCGCCGCTCTTCACCATGCGCGCGTTGTCGGGGATGACGAGCGAAAGATTGATCGGGACCTCGTTCGATTCGTCCGAGCCGCCGTCGGAGTCGAACTGATCGGTGCAGCCTTCGAGGATGGGGGTCGCGGTGTCGAGCGTGGACGAGAACGCGAGCACGTAGATGATGCGGCGCCCGCGCGTGAGGATCAGATCGTCGCGCCCGTCGAACCACCCGCCCTTGCACTCGTTCTGCGCGGTGTCGACGCACTGGTAGTCCGCGCGCACCGGCGCGCCGAGCGGGTCGTCGCCGACGCGCGCCTTGCCGAGGAAGTCGGAGCAGTCGCGCAGACTCGCGGGCGCGCCGCCCGCGTCCGGATCGTAAGACTCGATCCGCAGCCGCCGCACGGCGAGCCGCGCGGTCTCGTTCGGGAAGATGATCGACACGGACGCCTCGCCCGCGCCGCACCCTGCGAGGAGCACGAGCGCGACGGCGAGCGCCGGGCGCGCGCGACGGAGCTCGGCGCGCATCACCCGCCGCCTCCCACGCCGCCGTCGATCACGCGCACGGGGATCTGATCGCCGCCCGCCGAAGTGGCGAGGACCGCGAGCACGATTCCGCCCGCGACGGCCGTACCGATGGCGCCCCAGAACCACCACTTCGACGTGATGGCGCTGCCGTCACCCGACGAGGGCGCGACCTTGAACACCAGCGGCGACTTCGGGCTGCCCTCCTCTTCGAGGGTGCCCTCCCACCGGTCGACGGCGCGGATGAAGTACTCCATCCGGTAGCCCTTCTCGTCGGGCGGCACGGACAACGCCGGGATGACGACCGAGACGTTCTCGTCCGCGCGCGCGGTGACCGTGGTGAAGATCTTCACGCCCTCGCGGCGGAAGTAGACCTGCACTTGATCGACGAGGCGCAGCGGATCGACGACCCGCACCGGCAGCGACACCGGCGCGTTCGGTTGGACCTCCTGCGGCGGGGTGTGGACGAGCGACAGCTCGCGTCGCTCCGGCGCGACGCCCTTCGCGTCGTCGAAGCAGTTCTTGATCTTGGGCGGGACGTCCGCCGGCATCACGTAGTCCGGATCGAGCGCGAGCAAGATCTCGAACGCGCGCTGGCAGCGCTCGCGCTCTGCGTTGACCGCGTCGACGAACGCCTTGAGCCGGTAGATCTCCGCGAGATCCCAGCGGCAGTTCTTCGAATACTCGATCGCGCGCTGCGTGCGCGCGGCGCGGTCGAACTCGAGGCGGTCGTATTCGTCCTTCGCGCGGGACAGGTGGGGGTTGGACCGACACTCGGCCGCGGAGGACTGGGCCCACGCGTCGATCGGTGCAGTCAGTGCGACGGCCGCGAGGACGCCGATCAGGAGGGGCTGACGCATCTCGCGCGAGCCTACCCGCTTCCCACCCGGCGTTGAAGACCCGCACGTAGCGCTGTCAACTTCGGGAGCGACGTACTAGAATACTGGGTGATGTCCCGCGTGCCTGCCTGGCTGCTCCCCGCTTCGAGCGCGTTCCTCGTCACCGCGATCGTCGTGCTGTTCGGCGTGCTCGCCGGGCCCGGTTGCCAGACGCGCTGCACGTCCAACTTCGACTGCGGCGGATCGTTCTGCTCGCAGGGCCGCTGTGAGACCGAGTGCTTCCAGGATCTCGACTGCCAGCGCCCGCCGGAGTGCCAAGACAACCCGAACGCGTGCGTGCCGAAGGGCCTGCGCTGCAACGGCGTCGGTCGCTGCGTCGGCACCGCGCGCCTGCGCCCGCGCATCGACCCCACGCGCGACGTCTTCACGCCGCCGAACGACGGCATCATCGATGGCCCCGGCTCGGGCCGCGCGTTCATCGTCAACCAGATCGCGATCGCGGGCGACGACCGCGGCTTCGACATCGACGGCGTCTGCACCGAGGACGGCTGCATCGACAACTACCTGCACCGCCTCGGCGACCTCGGCAACGACCAGATCCGCCAGGGCCTCCTCGGCGGCGAGTCGCTGTTGCTGCTCGAGCTCGCGGGCCTCGAAGAGAACTACCTCGGCGACGACTCGTCGATGACGGTGAAGATCTACGGCGCGCGCGACGCGGACGATCCCTTCTTCCCC
>JAUHYN010000835.1 GCA_030426505.1 bacterium
AACCGGCAGCTCAGCGTGCCGGTGTCGTCGCGCACCGCGATCTCGAACATCCGCTTCTTGCGCCCCATCATCCGCATCGACGCGGCCGACACCCGCCCCCGCACCGCCGCGCTCTCGCCCTCGACGAGCTGGTCGACGGTCTTGAACCCGGTGCGGTCCTCGTAGCGCGTGGGGAGGAAGAACAGCGCGTCCTGCACCGTCACGATGCGCTGCGCCGCGAGCCGCTCCGCGGTCTTCGGCCCGACGCCGACGAGATCCGCGAGGTGGTGTCCGGGCGTCGCCTCGGTCATCGGGATGCGCTTGCTCGGGCGCGCCTCGGTCGCCGCCTTCGGCGCGGCCTTGCGCACGCGGCGCGCGGTGACCGCGGGGGCGAAGAGCTCGTCTTGGGTTGTCGAGGCGGTCTCGGTCGCCGCCTTGGAGCGGGACGCGGCGCGCGGCTCGGAGCGGGCCGTCGTGCGCGGCTCGGAGCGCGTCGTGGAGCCCAGATCGGAGCGAGGCTCGGAGCGTGCCGTTGTGCGCAGCTCGGAGCGGCTCGTCGCGCCCGCCTCCGCGAGCGCGGCCTCGATGCGCGCGCGCTTGTCGATGAGCTCCGCGGCGTCGACGCCCTCGAGGCGTGCGAGGACGGCGTCCAGGCGGCGTTGGGTGTCGACGTCGAGGTTGGGGGCGGCGGCGCGCGCGGCGGCGCGGACGGCGGCTTCGACGCCGCGGATCACCGAGAGGTTGGAGAAGTCGTTCTTGGCGGCGAACCGAAGGGGGCGGAGGACCGGCGCGAGCGGATCGTCTCGATCAGACGAACTCGACACGGACGATCTCGTACTCCTTTTCGCCCTTGCGGGGGAGGCGCACGGTGACGAGATCGCCGACCGACTTCCCGATGAGCGCGCGCGCCACCGGGGCCGTGAAGGAGATGAGGCCGGCCTTGGCGTCGACCTCGTCCGTCCCGACGATCTGGTAGGTCGCCTCCTCCTCGGAGTCCGTGTCCATCACCGTGACGGTCGCCGCGAAGACGACCTTGTCGCCCGACAGCGTGGTCGGGTCGATGATCTCGGCGAGCGCGAGCTTGCTGTCGATCTCGGCGATGCGGCCCTCGATGAAGGACTGCTTCTCTTTCGCGGCGTGGTACTCGGCGTTCTCGGAGAGGTCGCCGTGGGCGCGGGCTTCTTCGATGGCCGCCGTGATGGCGGGGCGCTCGACCGACCGGAGCTGCTTGAGCTCTTTCTTGAGGAGGTCGTACCCGCGCCGGGTCATGGGCTCGCGATCGGACATGTTCGACTCTCTCGGACCGCACGCCTCGGCGTGCGGCCGAAGGTTAGATGATCAGAGGGGCAATCACCAGCGCGACGACGCTCATGAGCTTCACGAGGATGTTGAGCGACGGGCCCGCGGTGTCCTTGAAGGGGTCGCCGACGGTGTCGCCGGTGACGGCCGCGTGGTGCTTCTCGCTGCCCTTGCCGGTGTTCTTCTCCGGGTCCTTCGGCTCGTCCTCGATCTGCTTCTTCGCGTTGTCCCAAGCGCCACCCGCGTTCGACATGAAGATCGCCATGCACACGCCGGAGACCGTCACGCCGGCGAGCATCCCCGCGAGGGCGTTCTTGTCCCAGAAGCCGACGAGCACCGGGAGCACGACGGCCATGAGGCCAGGCGCCATCATCTTCTTGAGCGCAGCGGCGGTGGAGATGTCGACGCAGCGCGCGTAGTCCGCCTTCGCCGTGCCGTCCATCAGGCCCTTGATCTCGCGGAACTGGCGGCGGACCTCCTCGATCATCTCCGAGGCCGCGCTACCCACGGCGCGCATCGCCATCGACGAGAACAGGAACGGGAGCATCGCGCCGACGAAGAGACCGGCCATGACGACCGGGTTCGACACGTCGATCGCCGAGATCTTCGCCTGCTTCTGGAACGCCGAGAACAGCGCGAGCGCGGTGAGCGCGGCGCTCGCGATCGCGAAGCCCTTGCCGATGGCGGCGGTCGTGTTGCCGACCGCGTCGAGCTTGTCGGTGCGCTCACGGACCTGCGGCTCGAGGCCGCTCATCTCCGCGATGCCGCCCGCGTTGTCCGCGATCGGGCCGTACGCGTCGACGGCGAGCTGGATCCCGGTGGTCGACAACATGCCGAGCGCCGCCATCGCGATGCCGTACAGGCCGCAGTAGTTGTAGGCGATGACCGTGGCCGCGCCGATGAGGATGATCGGCGCCGTCGTCGATTCCATGCCGACGGCGAGGCCCGAGATGATGTTGGTCGCGGGGCCCGTGCTGGAGTCCGCCACGATGCGGTTCACCGGGCCGCGGTTCTTCGCGCAGTAGTGCTCGGTGATGATGCCGACGAGGAGGCCGGCGACGAGGCCCGCGACCGACGCGATGAACACGTTCGTGCCCGTGACGGTCGTGCCGTTGTCCATGACGATCGGCTCGACCAGGATCTGCGTGGCGACGAAGTACGTCGCGACGAGCATCGCGCCGCCGGCGCCGAAGGTGCCGATGTTGAGCGCGGCCTGCGGGTTGCCGCCCTCCTTGGTGCGCACGAGGAACGTGCCGAGAATCGAGATGACGATGCCGACCGCCGCGATGACGAGCGGGAGGATGACGCCCGCGAGCGCGCCGCTGGTGGCGGAGGCCGCGATCACCATCGCGCCGATGATCGCGCCGACGTACGACTCGAAGAGGTCCGCGCCCATGCCGGCGACGTCGCCGACGTTGTCACCGACGTTGTCGGCGATGGTGGCCGGGTTGCGCGGATCGTCTTCCGGGATGCCCTGCTCGACCTTGCCGACGAGGTCGGCGCCGACGTCCGCGGCCTTGGTGTAGATGCCACCGCCGACGCGCGCGAAGAGCGCGATCGAGGAAGCGCCGAGCGAAAAGCCCGAGATCACGCCGAGCGTGAGCGGGAGGTCCACGATGCCCTCCGCGGTCATGAAGACCTGGCCCTTGAAGAAGACGACGAAGAGGCCGCCGAGCCCGACGAGCGCGAGGCCGACGACGCTCATGCCCATGACCGCGCCGCCGCGGAAGGCGATGGCGAGCGCGCCGACGAGGCCCTGACGCGCCGCAGCGGTGGTGCGGATGTTCGCGGCCGTCGCGATGCGCATCCCGAAGAAGCCCGCGAGCGCGGAGCAGACGGCGCCGAGCACGAACGAGCCGGCGACGACGGGGCTGGAGCCCTCACGCGCGTTCGCGACGCCGAGCAGGATCGCCACGGCGACGACGAAGATCGCGAGGATCTTGTACTCACGCGCGAGGAAGGCCATCGCGCCTTCGCGAATGTAGCCGCCGATCTCGCGCATTCGGTCGGTTCCGGGATCCTGCTTGTTGATCCAGGAGGACGAGATCAGGGCGTAGAGCAACGCGGCGACGCCCGCGGCCGGTACCAGTAGGGCAAGGATGTCGGGTGACATGCGTCGGGCGTATGTAAGCTAACTCCACCCGGGTCAAGCAAAAGCTCACGCGTGAAACTCGAGTCCGAGGATGCGACACTCGCGCGCGATGAGGCGCCGAATCGGCCTGTTCTTACTGGTGCAAACCACGTTGTCCGGGTGCCCCGACGACACCTTGGATCGGGCGCGTGCCTTACAGAAGGAAGGGCGCATCCAGGAGGCGGGCGACCTGTACACGTACCTCGCGAAGAAGGACCCGGCGAACCTCGCCGCGTGGGACGGCGCGGTGCAGCTGTGGTGCCGCGAGCACGTCGACGTCGGCGCGTGCATGAGCGTGCTCGACCTCGAGTTGGATCTGCTCGTCAACGTCGAGCGCCACCGCGACGCGCTCTCCGAAGTCCTCGAGCTGCGCGCCCGCGCGCGCGCCGAGAGCGGGATGGCGCAGGCCGCGCTCACGGATCTCGAGCGCGCGGAGAAGGCCGGCCCGAACCGCCCCTCGGTCCACACCGCGAAGGCGCGCGTGTTGATGATGCTCGGCCGCACGGACGCCGCCCACGACGCCCTCGACACCGCGAAGCGCCTCGACCCGAACCACGCCGAAGCCGACGCCCTCTACCAGGAGCTCCCGAAGAAGCCCGAAGAAGCCCCCGCCCCCTTCGGAGGCCCGTGAACGGTCTCGGATAACCGAGCCAAGCAAGCGAGGCGCAGCCGAGCGCGCAGCGAGGCGCAGCCGAGCGTAGCGGCCGCAGGCGAAGTTACTTCGCCGTTAACGGCCGAGGTCGAAAGCAAGCGAGGCGCAGCCGAGCGCGCAGCGAGGCGCAGCCGAGCGCGCAGCGAGGCGCAGCCGAGCGTAGCGGCCGCAGGCGAAGTTACTTCGCCGTTAACGGCCGAGTACGGTTCCCATACGAACCGGCTCGCCCTTTTCGGTGGGGGTCCAGGTGACGGGCTTC
>JAUHYN010000836.1 GCA_030426505.1 bacterium
CTCGAGGCGCGCCGCGTCGACGGGGACCTCGCGGCCCGCCATCGTCGCGAACGCGTCGTCGATCTCGGCGCGTACGATCGGCTTTGCGTCCGTCACGACGGTCGCTCCTTGTCGCCGAGGTACCGCTCGAGCTCGCTCTGCCCGCGGCGGATTCGCGAGCGCACGGCCTCTTCACCGAGGTCGAGCGCCGCCGCGATCTCGGGCGCCGTCAGCCCCTCGAGCCGGTACAAGAGCAACGGCACGCGCCGCGACGACGGGATCCTCAGCAACGCTCCCCACACCCGGCGCACCTGCTCGCGCTGCGCCGCGGTCTCCTCGGGGTTCGGCCGCAACGCGGTCGTCGCCTCGCTCCCCGCTTCGAACCGAGCGATCATGTCCCGGTAGCGACGACGCCCCCGGAGTTGACGCATCACGACGCGCGTCGTGACGCCGTAGACGAACGCGAACTCGGTGCCCTCCCCCCGAAAGCCCCGCCGCGCGCGGTCGACGGTGATGAAGACCTCCTGCGTCATGTCGTCCACGTCGGCCTCCGTCGCGCCCGGTCCGAGGAGTCGGGACACCAGCCTCAACACCGCCGGCGCGTGTCTTTGGTACAGCACCTCCAACGCGGGGAGCGCCGCACCGCCTTCGTCCGCGGCCTCCGTCCAACCTCCCATCCCCGAGCGCAGAGCGACCCCTCCCCCCGTGGTCCCCGCGCGCGCGGCGAACCGGTCAGGTTTTTTCGCGCGCGGGTCAGAGGCCAAAGGCGAGCCCCGCTTCCAGGAACGGGAGGACCGCGCTGCGCTCCACCGGCGCGCGCCCCGCGTCGAACGGCGGCGGGAGCCGCACGCGGGAGACGGGCGCGAAGTGGAGACCGCCGCGCAGCACGAGGGTGAGCCCGCTGAACAGGTCGACCGAGGCGGCAGCGGCCGCGCGCCCCACGGGCAGCGCGCGCGCGGAGCGCTCGTCGGAGGTCGGTCCGGCGAACAGATCGACGACGCGCGCGTCGAAGATCTCCGCCGCGACGCCCACGCCCACGCTCGCTTCGATCGCGAAGCGCCCCCACCGCGGCCGGAGCAGCACCTCGGCGAAAGCCCCCACCCAGACGCCCGACACGCGGACGTTGTCCTGGGTCGCGCCGCAGCACACGGCGACCGCGAGCGCGCGCGCGCCGACGAAGAGCGGCCCCGTCACGCGTCGGTGCGCGGCCGCGGTGCCCCCGAGGTGGACCGACGCGGCGGTGGGCCCCGGCCACAGCGCCCCGCCTCCTTCGACGCTCCACGCTGCGGCGGAGTCGAGCTCGCCCGCGCGCGTCGCGCCGACGGCCGCGACCTCGCGACGCAGGCGACGCGAGAGCAGCAGCACGCAGATGCGCGTCGCGGCGGCCTCTTCACCCACGGCACCGAGGCGTCGACGATCGGCGCCGTCCTCGAGCCAGAGCGCCGCGTCCGAACGCACGACGTTGAATCGGAGTCGGGCATCAGCCGCCGCGACGAGCGCGACCTCGGGTACTTCGAGCGTCAGCTCGCGCACGACCTCGTCGACGATCGACGGCGGACCCGAGACGTGAACGGAGAGGGGAGCGCCGAGCGCCACGAGGAGAGCGAGGGTGGGCCCCACCGCGGCATAGGTGCCGCGGGGCGGCGTGTGGATTCAAGCCCGGGTCAGTGCTTCGTCACTTCGGCGATGACCCGGCCGAGCAGCGGCGCGGGCACCGGCTTCGTGAGGAATGGCTGATCCACGCGTTCGAGGAAGCGACGTGCGCGCGGCGTGAACGCGCCACCGCTCACGAACACGAAGCGACGCTCGAGGTGCGGCCAGCGCTCCCGCACGCGCTCGTAGACGGCCTCGCCGTCGCTCTGCGGCATCATGAGATCGCAGAGGAGCACGTCGAAGTTCGCGTCGAGCGCGAGGACGGAGATCGCCTCGTCCCCGGTCTGCGCGGTGACGACCTCCATCGAGCCGCCGAGCGAGCGCTCGTAGGCGCGGAGGACCAGCGGGTCGTCGTCGATGATCAGGACCCGGAGGTTCTTCGTCGCGGTCGGCGCTTCGGAGATGACCGCGAGCGGCGCCGCGACCTCTTCCGGCAGCGCGAGCGCAGGAATCCGCACCGAGACGAGCGTGCCGTGTCCGAGCCGACTCTCCACGTCGATACGACCGCCGTGCTCCTGGACGATCTCCTTCGCGAGGGACAGGCCGAGCCCGGTCCCGTCGCCCTTGGGCTTCGTCGTGAAGAAGGGGTCGAAGATCTTGTCGAGTTGATCGGACGGGATACCGCGACCCTCGTCGCGCACCGACAGCACCACTTCACCGTCCCGCTCGTAGGTGCGCACGAAGATGCGGCGCGCGCCCGCCGCGTCGTCGGGCGTGGCCTGCGCGGCGTTGAGGAGGAGGTTGGTCAGCACTTGCGTGAGTCGACCCGAGTCGCCGAGCACCAGCGACGTGTCGCCGAGCTCCTTCACGAGTGTGGCGCGGTGCCGGACGCTCGTGTTCACCAGCGCGCAAGCCGCGTTGCCGATCTCGTTCGCATGCAGCGGGCGCGCGGGCTCGGATTGCCGACGCGAGAAGAGCCCGAGGTCGCGCGCGATCGCGGTGATGCGCGACAGGCCCTCGGTGTTCTCGGCGACGATGGAGCGGATGTCGGCGAGCACCGCCTCGACCTGGTGCGCGGCGAGGAGGTCCTCGATGTCGTCACGGACCGCCGGGTGCTCGTCGGCGATCTCGCGGAGCGTCGAGAAGAGCCCCTCGAGGAGGTCGGCGTGCTCGGTGAGGACGGCCGTGTTCGCGATGACGAAGGCGGCGGGGTTGTTGATCTCGTGCGCGACGCCCGCGGCGATCTTCCCGACGGCGGCGAGGCGATCCGCGTGCGCCCGGACGTCGTCCGCGGTCTCCCGCGGCTCCGTCGGATCTCGATGCGCGGACGCGAGGCTCACGCCCCCTGGGATCGGCCGGGCCGCGTGTGCTCTTGAGCGCCCGTGCGCGGCGCCGCCGCGCCGTGTTCTCATTTGGGACGGCTACGTCGCCGCGTCACTCGTGGGACGTCCGCATCTGCTGGGTGAGGACCAGCCGGGACAGGGCGAGCCCCGCGACGGCGAAGCTCGTGGCGACCAGCGGGTCGTCCTCCCTCAGATCGGTGTACGCGTTGGCGAACGAGCCGTCCGGTCGTTGCCGGCGGATGAGCGCTTCGGCCATCCACATCGGCCACACGATCGGGCCCTCGGCGGTCGTGATCGTGTCGGCGCCCTCCCCCCACAACGCGTGCGACGACGCCCAGACCCAGTAGTAGTACGCCGACCGCCGCTGCACCTCGCGGTTGTCCGGGTACTCACCGGGCGCGCGCTCCGGCGAGTAGCGCGCGGCGAGCCACGCGTGCGCGCGCTGGCGCCTCGGGTGAATCGCGGGGACGCCGAGCTGCCGCAACGCGCGTAACCCGTCGGCGGTCATCGTCCCGTAGGAGCGCGTCTCGCCCTCGTCGGTGACGTGCGCCTTGTTCTGCACGACGTTCGACGGCGTGAAGAAGAACCCGCCGTCGCCGTCGAGGTTCTGGCAGCGCTCCACGAACTGCTTCGCGGCGACCAATGCGGGGTGCGAGAACGGGAGCCCGGCCATCCGGAGCGCGCCGACCGCGAACACGGTCGAAGAGAGGTTCGCGGACAGCAGCATCGAGCGCTCCGCGTCGTCCGGGGGCCGGGTCGGGTGTTCGTGGAAGTACCCCCACCCGCCGTAGTCCGAGTCGGTGGTCTTCCAGCCGTTGTCGGGGCCGAGCTGGAACGCGAGGAGGTGCTGCGCGATCGCGTCGCGGACCTTGGCGTGGCGTCGGTTCGGGGGCGTGCTGAGGACCAGCGTCGCGCCGGCGAGCGCGTAGACCGGGTACACGAGGGCTTCGGGGCGAGGCTGGCCGTCGTCGTCGAGGAGGGTCGCCACGAAGTCGGAGCCGCGGCGATAGTGCTCGGCGACGTCCTTCGACGGCGGGACGAAATACAGCGCGCTGAGCGCCATCGGGGACAACGACCACCCGTCCTTGAAGGTGCCGTAGCGGTCGGAGCGCCACGCGCCGTCCTCGCCCTGGCGCGCCATCAGGTAGGCGCCGGCCTTCGCGAGCGCGGCGTCGATCGCCTCGACGGTCGGCGCCTGCGCGGCTACGGCCAATGTGACGATCGCGGCGAGCACGTAGGGGATTGTCGCGGGTCGACGCCCCGAATGCTATCGTTGCGCGAGACGATGAAGAGCCCCACCGACCGCCGCGTCCTCCTGGCGCGCCTCGAGAAGGGTGTTCACATGCCGCCGCTGGAGGCGACGGACACCGACGCCACGCTGCTCGAAAAGCTCTTCTACCCGC
>JAUHYN010000837.1 GCA_030426505.1 bacterium
CAACGGCGCGGGGAAGACGACCGTGCTGAGGATGCTCGCGGGCGTCCTCGTCCCGGACGCGGGCCGCGCGCGCATCCTCGGGCACGACGTCGTCACCGACACCATCGCCGCGAAGCGCGCGCTCGGCTTCTCCTCGGGCGACACCCACCTGTACGGGCGCCTCACCGTGCGCGAGGTGCTCGAGTACTTCGCGCGGCTCGCCGGTCTCGAGGAAGACGCCGTGAAGGCGCGCGTGGAGATCGTGGACCAGCGGTTCGGCCTCTCGGAGTTCCTCGATCAGAAGACCGGCGCGCTCTCCAGCGGCCAGGGGCAACGGGCGAACCTCGCGCGCGCGTTCATGACGGACCCGGCGGTGCTCGTGCTCGACGAACCGACCGCGACGCTCGACGTCGTCTCCGGCCGCTTCGTCCACGACGCGATCCGTGACGCGCGCACCGAGGGCAAAGCGGTGCTGCTCTCCACGCACCTGATGTCCGAGGCCGCGGAGCTGTGCGATCGGATCGGCTTGATCGTCCGCGGCCGCATCCGCGCGGAGGGCACACACGACGAGCTCCTCGAGACGCACGCGCAGCCGTCGCTGACCGAGTTGATCCTCGCGCTGCACCAGGAGTCGAACGCGTGAGGCGACCGGCCGCGATCATCTACCGAAAGGAGCTGCTCGACACGCTCCGCGACCGCCGCACGCTCGCGGCGATGTTGCTGGTGCCGATGGTCGCGTACCCGGTCGCGCTGCTCGTGACCTCGGAGACGATCGCGGTGGAGCGACGCGCGCAGGAGTCGCGGCGGGTGGTCGTCGACGTCGTCTCGCCGCTCCCGACGCCAGTGATCGTGGGGCTCGGCTCGGACCCGGATCTGCGGGTCCGACTGAGCACGAGCGCGGCGTCGCGCGAGGACCCGAAGACCCGCGCGCGCCTCGCCCGCTCCGCGATCGCGGACGGCGGCGACGTCTCGATCGCGATGACCGCGACGGCGGTGGAGGCGTTCGACGCGCTCGGCACCTCGGCGGTGGAGCTGTACTTCGATCCTTCCACGCCGTTCGGCGAAGGGAGCGTGCGGCGGGTGGAGCGCACGCTGAGGAGGCTCGACGCGACGTTCCGCGCGCAGCGCATGGTCGACGCGGATCTCCCGCCGACCGCGGCGGACCCGCTGAAGCTCGAGCGCCGCTCGCTCGCGAGCGACGAAGCGATCCAGAACCAGTTCCTCGCGAGCCTCTTGCCCGCGCTCGTGTTGGTGTTCATCGCGATCTCCTGCTTCTACCCGGCGGTGGATCTGACGGCCGGCGAGAAGGAGCGCCGCACGCTCGCGACGCTCCTCACCGCGCCGGTCCCCCCGATTCACATCGTCTGGGGCAAGTACCTCGCGGTGGTGACGATCGGGACGCTCGCGGGGTTACTCAACGTAATCGTACTGGGGCTGACGTTCCTGCGCGTGATGTCGGCGGACCCTTCGATCGGACCGATCCACTTCACGCCGACGCCGATCACGTTGTTGGGGCTGTTCGTCGCGATCGTCTCCATCGCAGCGCCGCTCGCCGCGGTGATGTTGCTGTTCGCGTGCTTCGCGCGCTCGTTCCGCGACGCGTCGTACCTGCTCACGCCGGTGCTGTTGGTCGCGGCGGTGCCGGCGATCCTCTCCGCGCTCCCCACGTTCGAGCTCACGCCGCAGCTCGCCGCGATCCCGCTCGCGAACGCGGCGCTATTGATGAAGGCCTCGATCGCGAGCACGCCGCCGCTCGGCGCGTTGGCGATCGTACCGGTGGTGGCGTTCGCGACGACCGGCGTCTTGCTCGCACTGGTCGAGCGGGTGTTCGCGGACGAGCGCGTGCTGTTCTCGACCGACGGGCGCCGCGCCGATCTCAAGTCGCTCTTCTCACGCGCGCCGCGCGCGAGCGTGGAGACGGCCCTCGCGTTGGGCGCGGGCGTGTTCGTGCTCGACTACTACGCGGGGCTGTTCACCTCCGGCACGTCGCCGGTGGTGGGCGTGGTGATCACGCAGATCGTCTGCCACCTCGGCGTGGCGATCGCGTTCGCGGCGTGGATGGCGGCGGTCATCCCGTGGCGCGAGATGCTCGCGGCGCGCGCGCCCGGAGCGCGCGGGTGGCTCGGAGGCGTGTTGATCGGCGGCGGCGCGTGGCTCGGGATCTCGCTGCCCGCGGCGTGGATCACGGCGTGGCTGGTGCCCGGCCAGGCGGAGGCCTCCGAGGCGTTCTCGGCCGCGCTCGACCTCGGCGAGATCCCGATCGTGTTCGTGATGCTCGCGCTCGCGGTGGTCCCGGCGGTGTGCGAGGAGCTGTTGTTCCGCGGCGTCCTCTACCGGCTGATGTGCGGGACGATCTCGCCCCGCGCCGCGGTGGCCGCACAGGCGCTGGTGTTCGGCCTCTTCCACGGGAGCATCTACCGCCTGCTCCCCACCGCCGCACTCGGCTTCGTCCTCGGCGAGCTGCGGCGACGCACCGGCTCGGTGGTGCCGGGCATCATCGCGCACGCGCTCACGAACGGGACGATCCTGTTGCTCGAGCTGGAGGCGCCGCGCGCCTGGGTGAATCAGTTGGCGGAGCCGACCGTGTGGGCGCTGCTCGGCGTGGGGGCGGTGGCGCTGGCGCACGTGGTGGTGCGGGCGCAGCGCGAACCGACGGAGGGGTGAGCGGCGCGCCTCAGGGCTTCGACGCGTCGACCTTCGCGCCCTCGGGCATCTCGAGCCTCGACGTATCGAACACCGCGCCGTACTCCACGCGATCGATCGTCGACTCGGTGACCTTCTCGCCGCGCACGCCCTCCGCGAACGCGTACGTCACGTGTTTGCGCGCGAGGCGGAGCGGGCCGGCGGGGGCGTCGTCCTCGTAGACAATCAGCTTCTCCTTCGGGCCGCCCGGGCGATCGTAGTACGTGACGATGTAGCGCAGGCCGAGGAGGCGGTGGTCGTCCTCGGCGAGGTACAGGACGTAGTAGTCGTCCGGCGCGTCACCGGTGCCGGGCTCGAACGTCGCCTTCACGACGTGGGTGCCGGCGGCGAAGCCGGCCTTCGTCGGATCGTCGTCGACGATCGCGAGCTTCACGCCCGGATCGCCGAGCACGAACGGCATCCCCACGAAGTAGTACGGGGTCAGCGCCCAGAAGCGCGCGTTGAAGTCGCCCTCGCCTTCGAGCTTCGACCACGCCCGCTCGCCGTCCCAGGCGATGCGGCCGCGCATCGGCTCCTCGAGCGTGTGGTAGGCGCGGCTGTCGACGAGATCGATCGTCTGTGTGGAGACGCGCGCCGGGCGGTCGCCCACGGGCCGGTAGGCGTAGCGGAACGTGAGGGCGCCGCCGGCGAACCAGGCGTCGAGGCCGCCGTGGTGATCGATCGAGGCGAGGATCAGGCGCCCCGCGTCGGTGGCCGACAGGCGCGCCGAGCCCTCCGCGGCGCGGTGCGCGCCCACGGAGGCGGGGCGGGAGCTGGGTTGGGAGGACGGCGCCGAAGCGGGGCCCGCCGGCGTGGAGGCGGCGCAGGCCGTCGCGGTGAAGAGGCAGGTGATGGCGAGGCTTCGTGACATGTCGCGGGTACGAACCCACGCGGCGCGCCGTTTCGTCCATCCCCGCCCGCGGCGCCCCTGTGGTAGAGGTCGGCGACGATGCCGAAGAAGAAGCGGGTCGGGGTCCTCACGGGCGGCGGAGACTGCCCGGGTCTGAACGCGGTCATTCGCGCGGTCGTGAAGACCGGCGTGAGCGACATGGGCTGGGAGGTCCTCGGGATCACCGACGCCTTCAACGGGCTCATGTCCACGCCGTACGACGTCCACGAGCTCAACCGGGACGCGGTGCGCGGGATCCTCCGTCGCGGGGGGACGATCCTCGGGACGACGAATCGGGGCGATCCCTTTGCGTTCCCCGTGAAGGAGTCGGATGGATCCTATCGCTTCGAGGATCGTTCGGATCGTGTGGTGGAGGCGATGCGGATCCTGGAGCTCGAGGGCCTCATCGTGATC
Organism: bacterium; assembly: GCA_030426505.1. Taxonomy (GTDB): domain Bacteria; phylum Myxococcota; class Kuafuiibacteriia; order Kuafuiibacteriales; family Kuafuiibacteriaceae; genus JAUHYN01. The sequence goes on from JAUHYN010000837.1 coordinate 3,965, forward strand.
GGCGGCGACGGGACGATGCGCATCGCGAACCGGCTGATGGTCGAGAAGGGGGTCAAGGTCATCGGCGTCCCCAAGACGATCGACAACGACATCGCCGCGACCGACTTCACGTTCGGATTCAACACCGCGGTCGAGGTCGCCACGGACGCGATCGACCGGCTCCACTCCACCGCCGAGTCGCACGACCGCGTGATGATCGCGGAGGTCATGGGCCGAGACTGCGGCTGGATCGCGACCTACTCCGGCATCGGGAGCGGCGCCGACGTCATCCTCATCCCCGAGATTCCCTACGACATTTCGAAGGTTTGCGACAAAGTCCGCCGCCGCCAGGCCGCGGGGCGCTTCTT
>JAUHYN010000838.1 GCA_030426505.1 bacterium
CCGGCGCGGACGCTCCCCAGCGTGAAGAGCAGAACGACGACGACGAGTAACCCGCCCTCGAGGAGGTTCGAGAATACCGTCGCGAGCGTCTTCTCCACGAGCTGGGTCCGGTCGTAGACGACGTGGATCGCGACGTCCTCGGGGAGCGACGCGCGCAGCTCGGGGACACGCTCGTGGACCGCCGCCATGACCTTCTGCGCGTTCCCTCCGCGCAGCATCTGGACCATGACGTAGACGACTTCGCCGCGTCCGTCGCTGGTGGCGGACCCCGTGCGAGGGAGGAAGCCCTCCTTCACGCGCGCGATGCGCGACAGACGAACGGCGGGCGCGTCGCGACGCGCGACGACGATGTCTTCCAGGCGCGACGCCGAAGGAGGCAACGAAACGCCGCGCAGGAAGACTTGCCCTCCGCCGGAGTTCAACGACGCCCCGGGGACGTTGCCGATGGAGCCCGCGACGGAGTCCCGCACGTCGCGGAACGTGAGCCCTTCTTGGGACAGACGACCGGGATCGACGACGACGTCGAGCGTCCTCCGCGCCCCACCCCACGTGTTCACTTCGACGACCCCCGGCACGGTCCGCAGGATGGGTGCGACCTGCAGCTCCGCGATCTCGAACAGCTCCGTCGGGGTTCGACGCGCCGAAGACAGAGTACACTGGAAGACCTCCCCCAAGCCTCCGGTGTAGGGACCGAGGGCGGGCGGGTCGACACCTTCCGGCAAGGCACCTTGCAGAGTATTGAGTCGCTCCTGCACGAGCTGACGCGCGAGGAACGGATCGACTTCGTCCTCGAACTCCACAGTGACCGAGCTGATCCCGTAGCGCGAGATCGAGCGCTGCCGTTTCACACCCGGCACGCCGCCGAGGTTGATCTCGATCGGTCGCGTCACCAACGTCTCGACCTCCTCGGGGCTGAAGCCCGGCGCACCGGTGAGGACCACGACGAGGTTCCCCGTCACGTCCGGGAGCGCGTCGAACTCGAGGCGATACGAGTAGAACGCCGCGGCCACCGCGAGCACGGCCGTCGCCCCGAGCACGAGGCGACGGCGACGAACCGACCAGCCGACGATGGTCTCGATCACGGCGCTTCGTCCCCGGGGTCCACGACGACGAGCGCGCCCACGGCGATCGGCCCGGCCACGAGCGCGCTCGTCCCCGAGTCGGCGACGACCTTCACGAGTCGGCGCTGCGGCGTGTCGTCGGCGACGACGAAGACGGACGCGACCCCGTCCTCGTACAAGATCGCCGCGCTCGGGATCTGGACGAGCGCGTCGCCCTCGGGGCGAGCGACCACGCGTCCGCGCTGCCCCGCGACCATCGCGACCGCCTCCGCGAGCGCGAACCAGGTCCGCGTGGTCCCGGACGTCGGATCGACGACCGCTCCGACCGGTTCGGGCACGAGCGGGTGTCGCGTCCCGTCCAACCCGACGAAGTCGAGCGCGACACTCGGCAAGAGCGCCTGCGTGAGCGCGGCCTCCACGCGTACGGAGCGCGCACCGCGGATCTCGGCGAGCACCGCGCCCTGAGCCGCGAATCCTCCGAGCCGCGCTTCGACGCGCGTCACCACGCCGCCGATGGGCGCCTCGAGCGTCCAGCGCCCGCGCCGCGCGACCGCGGACGCGGCCGACGTCGGGACTCCGCTACTCCTCAGCGTCGCGACGGCCTGCGCGCGCTCCGCGACGAGCCGACCGCGCGCGCGAGCGAGCTCGAAGAGCTCCTCGGCGCGGACGAGGCGGTCGGCCTCCAGTTTTCTCAGCGCAGCGAGGCGCTCTTCGACCAACCCGACCTGAGCGTCGACTCCCACCAGCGCCGCGGCGGCGCGATTCACCTCCGGCATCACCACAGTCGCGATCGGTTGGCCCGCCGCGACGGTGTCGCCTGGCGCGACGAGGATCGCCTCGATGCGCGCCGGCGAGAGGACCGTGACCTCACCGGTCGCCGCCTCCTCTGCGACCAAGGTCGCGGGCGCCTCGAGCAACGCGAGCGCCGTCGGCGCGGTGGCCTTCGCCCATCGACTCCGCGTCGAACGGACCGGCGCGTCAGCAGCCCCGGTGTCCGTCGCCGGTGCGGTACACGACGACATGATCGCGAGCGCGAGAATCCACGCGGCTTCGTACTCCGCCCTCACGGTGACTCCGCCGATCGCTGGAGCGCGGAGAGGAGCAGGGCGGCCCGGACCTCCGCGAGGCATCGGTCACGCTCGGCGACGATCTGCCGGCGTCGCTCCTCGCTGACGCGTCGGCGCGAGCGCAACGCATCCACGACGCCGACGCGCGCGCCGACGAGCTGACGCTCGATCAGGTCCGCATACCGCTCTGCGGCGGGGAGGAGTGAAGCCTCGACGTGCGCCGAGATCTCGCGGGTGTGCTCGACTTCGTGCAGCGTGACGACGACTTGGCGTTTCGCTTCGCGCAGCGCCTCGTCCGCGTCGAACGCGGACAACGACGCCTGGTACTCCGCCTCCGAGAGCGACCGCTCTCCGCGGTTGAAGAGGGGCACGCTGACACTCAGTCCGACGAGGCCGATGACGTCACCCGTGGCTTCGCGCTGGAGCGACAAGCTGGTCTGGAGGTTCGTGCTGGCGTTGGCGTCGATCACCGCGAGGTCCGCGGCCCGCGTCGCCCGCGCGAGGACCGCGAGCCGGACCCCCGGGAGCGCGCCCGCGAGCTCCAACCACGGCGACGGCGACAGCGAGTCGGGGAGCCGAGGCGCAGGGCCGGGTCCGGCGGCCTCGACCGCGATCGTCGGTTCGACCGCGAGCGACTCTGCGAGGCGATACGCGAGGTCCACCCGCTCGCCTTCGGTCGAGAGCCGGAGGAGTTCGGTCTCGGCCCGGTAGATCTCTGCGTCGACGAGATCCACCGCGAGGAACCGGCCCGCTTCGACGCCTCGTCGGATCGTCTCCACGAGGGTGTCCGCGACCTCCTGCTCGTCGTGGAGCGCTTCCAGCGTCGACTGCACGGCGCGGAGCTCCAACCACCGACGAGCGACGCGCGTTCGGATCTCGTACCCGAGCACTTCGGCGCGCGCCCCGACTTGCCGTGTTCGCGCCTCGGCCGCCGAGCGTCCCTTCTCACCGACGCCTCCGACCGAGAACCCCTGACTGACCGACACGATCCCTTCGAACCCTGCGCCGTCGTCGAAGTGCCTCCACCCGGGTGACACGCCGATCGTCGGGTTCTGCGCGAGGCGTGAGATGGTCTGGTCGCGGATCGCGCGACGCTCGAGCCCGACCGCCTGCGCGCCGAGGCGCGGGTGGGCTTCGGCGAGGGCCATCGCTTCCTCGAACGTCAGGGGGTGGCTGGGGGGCGCGGCCGCCGTAACGGCGACGGCCAGGAACCAAGGGAGCGGCATCCACGCGCGACGCTAGCAATCCGCATGGCGCGCCCGCCTGGGACCAACCTGAGAACTCTCACAGGTTGCGACGGCGACGGATCACACCTCGGTGCGCGCGCCGAAGATCTTCTCCAGCTCGTACGGCGGGGTGGTGTCGAGCTGCGCGTAGGTACACGACGCAGGCTCGCGGTCCGGGCGCCACCGCACGAACGTCGAAGCGTGACGGAAGCGGTGGCCCTGGAGGCCGTCGTAGGCGACCTCGACCACGCGTTCGATCCTCAGCGGCTCCCACGACAGATCCTTCCCCGCGTTCCAGCGGCTCCCCATGCCCGGCTTCCGCTGGTGGGCCTCGTCGTGTTCGGCCCACGACGCCCACGGGTGATCGTCGAGCGCGCCCTCGCGGAGCGGCTCGAGCTCCTCGGCGAGCGCCTTGCGGTGGTCCATCTTGAACGACGACGTGATGCCCACGTGCTGCAGCTTGCCCTCGCCGTCGTGGAGGCCGAGGAGCAACGAGCCGATCAACTCGTTCGGGCCGTTCTTGTGCCATCGGAAGCCGGCGACCACGCAGTCCACCGTGCGCCGGTGTTTGATCTTCATCATCGCGCGCTTCTTCGGCTCGTACTTCTGCGCGCGGTTCTTCGCGATGACGCCGTCGAGCCCCGCGCCCTCGAAGCGCGCGAACCAATCGGCGGCGACCTTCACGTCGTCGGTGATCGGCGTGAGGTGGATCGGCGGCGCCGCACTCGCGAAGGCGGACTCGAGGCGACGGCGGCGGTCTTCGAAGAGCGCTCCCGTGAGATCTTCGTCGCCCTCCGCGAGGAGATCGAACGCCACGAACGACGTCGGGATCTCGACCGACAGCTTGTCCACGCGCGACTTCGCCGGGTGCAAGCGAAGTTGCAGCGCCGAGAAGTCGAGGCCGTCCGGCGTGGCGATCACGATCTCGCCGTCCACCACGACGCGCGGAGGGAAGT
>JAUHYN010000839.1 GCA_030426505.1 bacterium
CCAGATCGAGCGCGCGCGGAAGAGCTTCGACAAGGCGCTCGCGCTCGACTCCGAGCACGGCGCGACGCTCCGCGCGGCGGCGCAGCTCGCGGAGCGACTCGAAGACTGGGAGGAGGCGTACGATCTCCGCGACCGATTGATCGTCCTGCTCGACGGCGACGAGAAGTTCGAAGAGCTCGTGCGTCAGGCGCGGCTCTGCCAGGAGAAGATCGGCGAGCCCTACCGCGCGATCGACGCGTACGCGGAGGCGCGGCGGCTACGGCCGGACGACGTCGAGGTGCTGCGCGCGCTGGTGCAGCTGTTCGAGGAGACGAGCCAGGTCCACCTGCTGGTGGAGGTGCTCGCGGATCTCGGGCGGCTCCTCGAGACGCCCGCCGAGCGGCGCGACGTGTTCGTCCACCTGTCGGAGGTCTACCTCAAGAAGGGCGAGCCGGATCTGAAGGGCGCGGTCGAAGCGCTCAATGCGGCGCTCGACGAGGACCCGTCGCACCTGAAGGCGTTCATGCGGATCGAGGAGATCCTCGGGCGCGCGAAGCAGTGGACGGGGCTCGAAGAGAACTACCACCGGATGATCAAGCGCATGCCGAAGGAGGACAAGAAGGCGCGCGGCGTCCTCTGGCGCTCCCTCGGCGATCTCTACACGCGGGTCATGAAGAACCTCGACGGCGCGAAGGTGGCGTACGAGGTGGTGCTCAAGCTCGAGCCGGAGGCGACCGACGTCGCGCTCCACCTCGCGCAGCTGTACACGGCCAAGCGCGAGACGGCGCCCAAGGCGCTCGCGATGTATCACCGCGTGCTGCCGCAGGTGGACGATCCCGCGCAGCCGGCGCGGCGGTTGTTCGAGCTGTACTCGGCGCTCGGTCAGCGCGACCGGGCGTTCTGTGCGCTCGGCGCGCTCCACTTGATGCGCGCGGCGAGCGAGGACGAGCAGAAGGCGTATCAGCTGCTGTTGAAGCGCTCGCCGGCGTGGCCGTCGCGCGCGCTGACGGACAACCTGTGGCGGACGCAGGTGCTGCACCCGCAGTGTCGGACGTCGCTCGCGCAGATTTTGAGCGTGCTGTACCGCGGCGCGCCGGATCTGTTCGCGGAGGGGCAGAAGTCGCTCGCGCTGAAGAAGAAGGAGCGGATCGACCTGTCGCCCAACACGCGCAACAAGCGGGTGCGGCTGAGGTACTTCGACATCTTCTCGCGCCTCGCGAACGCGATGCACGTCCCGCCGATGGAACACTTCCACCGCGCGGGATCGACCGCGGCGCCTCGGCTGTACCCGGGGCACCCGCCGATCCTGTTCGCGGGGGAGGGGCACGAGACCTTCAAGGTCGCGCAGCCCCGCCAGATCGCGTGGACGCTCGCGCGCCAGATGGCGGCGGCGCGGCCCGAGCTGGCGCCGGTCCGGGCGCTGTCGCCGGAGGAGGTCGGGGCCGCGATCGAGGCGGCCATCATGCTGTTCTCGCCCGAGGGCTCCGGGGTCCACCTGAACCTCGACCCGCGCCTGGTGCAGACCTGGATGAAGGCGCTCCAGCGCGGGCTCTCGGAGCCGGCCCTGAAGGCGCTCAAGGATCCGGTCGTCCAGTGCCTGCAGAAGCGGGAGATGCGGCACCTCGCGAAGTTCCTGGAGGGGGCGGAGCACTCGGCCTCCCGGGCGGCACTCCTTCTGTCCCACGACGTGGTGGCGGCGGAGCGGGGCCTGGGTGAGTCCGATCAGCTGGTGGACGTTTCGTTCCGGTCCCGGGTGCGCACCCTGATGCTCTTCACGCTCAGTGAGGAGCACTTTTCGCTGCGCGAGAAGCTCGGCCTGGCGATCCCCTCGGAATGACGCCGGTCGTCCAACTTGACGGGCTTTCGTCGCCTTCCTAGGCTCTGGACGGTCCCTCGCTCCGCGCGTGACCTGAGCACGGTCTTTGGATGGCTCGCTTTGCGAACCATCACAGCCTAGTGTCGCAGGTCCGAACGTCGAGGATCCCAGAGGCGCTTCGAGCGTTCGAGTTACGGATGAAGTTCAGCTGCGACAATTGCGGAGCGCAATACCTCATCGCCGACGAGAAGCTCGGCGATCGGGGTGTGAAGGTCCGATGCAAGAAGTGTTCGTACGTCATCATTCTGCGTCCGGACGGGTTCGCAGCGGAGCCCAAGAACGGGGCGACGAAGGCGAACGGACACGACGCGGATCACCACGACGATCCCGCCCCGACCCGGGACTCGATCCCGAATGACGCGACGCTCCCCGGCGAGATCGTCGCGGCGACTTCGTCGGACTTCGGCCTGTCGCAGGAGTTCATGGCGATGGGCTTCGACGACGACGGCGCGCCCGTGGCGCCCTCGCGCAACATGTCGCTCTCGGTCGGATTGGACGTCGCGCAGATCGACCGCGGCCTCTCGGAGGCCCACTCCTCGCCGTTCTCGTCCGAGCGCACGGGCGGCTCCTTGGACTACGTGACGGATCGGCCCGCCGCGGCGCCCAGCGTGGTGCCCGCGAAGCCTTACGGGGACGACGCGACGGAGCTGCTCCCCGGCGGAGGTGGCCTCGGTCACGCCATCACGCGGGAGATCGTCGACGACGACGAAGAGGTCGCGACGCGCGTCGAGGCGCGGGCGGATCTGGAAGCGGCTTCGGCCGCCCCCGAGGCGGATCTCGAGGATGAGCCGACCCTCGCGCGGGACGCGGATCCGTCGATCGCGGGCTTCGGTGAAGAGGCGACCGTCGGCGAGCTCGACGGCCCGTCCGTCGAGGACATGATGCCTCCGGCCCACGCCGCGCCCGAGGACGATCCGCCGGCCCCCGTGGCGTTCGGCGTCTCGGAAGAAGACGCGCGCGCGCAGGCCTTCGACGACGCGCTCGGCAGCGCGCTCGAACAAGAGGACCACCCGACCGATGGGGATCAGGACGCGCTCGGCGACGAGGGCGTCGGCGAGACCATGCAGGGCGACGCACCCGAGTGGGCGATCGAGGCCGTGAACCAGGCCCTCGGGGACGACGACGGCGGGCTCGACGACGCCGCGCTGGCGGCGCTCGGCGCCTCGACCACCGAGGACGGGGGCGACGACTGGGCCAGCGAAGCGGGCTCGGACGACGACGACGACGATGCGGATGACGCCGCGGCCCTCGCCGCGCTCGGCGCCGCGTCCGGACTCGAGGACGACGACAGCGCCGACATCAGCGGTGCGCTCTCCTCGATGCAGGTGAACGAGCTCGCGGACATGAAGTCCTCGATCGAGGGCGAGCTCGCAGGCCTCGGCTCGGAGCTGTCCTCGTTCGGCGCCGACGCCGTCGACGACAGCGATCCCAAGACCGCGGTCGGGCCGCCGCCCGAGATGGCGGCGTCCGGCTCCGAGCCCGACGTGTCGATGCCGGACGTGTCGAGGCCGGTCGCCGAAGAGGCGGAAGATCCGCTCGCGGGCGAAGAGTCGGTCGAGGCCGAGCTCGGGAGCGCATTCGCGACGCTGTTCGACGGGGACGGACCGCTCGACGGCGAGGACCCGGGCCTCCCGGATCTGTCCGACGCCCAGCCCCCGCAGGAGACGCGCGTCTTCGACACCGACGCGATGGCGCAGGTGCAGGCGGAGCAGGAGATCGCGGGGCGCTCGCAGACGCGCGAGTGGTACGTGGCGATCAACGACGAGCAGGTCGGTCCGCTCAACCTCGACGAGCTCGAGGCCAAGTGGAAGACCGGCGAGGTCGACGCGAACACGCTGTGCTGGCGCCAGGGGATGGCGGACTGGACGGCGATTCGTTTCACGGAGGGGATGGAGTCCATCAAGGCGCTGGGCGCCGAGGAGGTCCCGTCCGTCGACGCCGCCGCGCCGGCCGCCGACGATCCCGCAGAGGCCTCGCAGGAGCTCGCGCCGCCGCAGCTCGCGATGGAGCCGGAGCCCGAGCCGGCCCCCGCGCCGTCGAGCTCCGCTCCGGCCGAGACGGAGGAGGACGACACGGACTGGAAGCCGTCCGCCGCGAGCGCGCTCGCGTCGCTGGCGGCCGAAGAGCTCGCGAGCACGCCCGCGCCGGCGCCGCAGGACGTCGCGGCGGGCCCCGCGATCCCGGCCGCGAGCTCGGCGCTCGAGAAGCTCCTCGAAGCGGAGCACGAGGGCCCGGGCGCCGCGATGTTCGGCGCGGCCGAGAAGAGCGAGTCCGCGGTGCGGCCGCTCCCCCGTCGCGCGGACACCGTCAGCTCCATCCCGTTGCGCGATCCGACGATCGAGCGCGACAAGAAGAACTACACGATCCCGCTCGCGATCCTCGGGGGCTTCCTGCTCCTCGGGGTGGTGGTCGCGGGCGCGATCGCGATGACGAGCGGCTCGAAGCCGAGCG
>JAUHYN010000840.1 GCA_030426505.1 bacterium
CCTCACCACGTGCCTCGTGCGCCAGGTCTGCTCGATCGACGGGCCGTGTGTGTACGGCGCGGGCGTGGAGCCGGAGCTGATGATCAACGGGCAGGTCGTCGAGTGCCGCGACATGTTGTCGTCGCACATGAGCGTGACCAACCCGCCGGGCGGAGCCGGCGCGGCGATCACGATCAACGACTTCAACCAGCTCGTGGGTCACCTGGTCGACGCGATGACGGCGGCGGGCGTGACGATGGCGGATCGCACGGCGATCGTGAACGCCCTCGCGCCGCTCTGCCCCGACATCGTGGCGGACAGCACCGCGTGCAACTGAGCTAGGTCGCTGAGGCCTCCCCCGGTCCCGAGTCGGCGCCCCGAGCCCTGTTCTGGGCGCCGACTCTGGGCCACCCTCTCGAAACGGACGCCCCCCTATGAAGAAGCTCCTGCTCGTCACCGTCCCTCTCCTCGCCGTGGCTCTCGTCGGGGGCTACTACACCTGGCGCGGCATGATGATGCGGCGCGCGGCCGACGAGGTCGTGTTGCCCGACTTCGAAGAGCTCGGCCCGGGGCCGCGCGCTCCGGGCACCGCGGTGTTCGGGATCGAGGTCGGCAAGAGCAGCTTCGCGGACGTGCAGGCGCTCGAGGCGTCGACGAAGATGTCGTGCAAGGACACGTCGGCGCGCGCGCTGATGAAGCAGATGCGCGCGATGAAGAAGAAGGAGCGCGAGGAGAAGGAAGCGCAGGGTATCGAGGTCGACGCGACGAGCAGCGCGTCGGCGAAGAAGAAGAGCCCGATGGAGAAGAACCCACAGGTCCGCTACTCGTGCGAGGACACCGAGGCGTCGCAGCTGTCGGACCGAGCGCGAGGCGGGAAGGGCCGCGTGTTGTTCGTCCTCGACAGCCCGGAGCACCCGGTGCGTCACGCGTCGTTCCGTCGCAATCACTTGCTGCCCGCGTCGGCGTGGAAGGACGCGACGGACACGCTCGCCGCGTTGACGAAGACGTACGGTGAGCCGTCCTCGGTGCAGCGCCCGCTCCCGGACGCGCCGGCCGCCGACGCGTTCCCGCTCTACACGCAGTCTCGGTACGCGTGGGAGTTCGCCGATCTGAAGGTGATGCTCGACGTGATGGGCACGCCGCGCGGCATCAACGTCCACGAGGCGATCGAGGTCCCGTGGCCGGTGCGCTCGGACGCGCCGCAGCTCCCGCCCGTGACGGCTCCCTCCACGAAGCCGCAGGCCGCGAAGTAGGCGCGTCAGGCCTCGACGCGCCCGCGCGAGGCCACGCGGTAGGTCAGCAACACCACCACGCCGAGCAGAACGGCGCCGGGCCACGAAGCGTCGCTCGCGCCGAACACCGCGAGCACGTTCTTGTCTCCGGTCATCACGATCGGCACCGCCATCGCGATCCCCACGAGTGCCTCGCCGGTGATGAGTCCTGCGCCGAAGAGGAGCCCGTTGCGCGAGCCCACGTTCTGTTCCGCTTCGACGCGCTCGCGCGCTTCGGGGGTGCTCGCCGTGGACGCGCGCCGCGCGAATGCGCGCTTCGCGAAGTGGGCGATGAGGCCGCCGACGAGGATCGGCACGGACAGCTCGAAGGGCAGGTAGATGCCGACCGCGACCGCGAGCACCGGCGTCCGGAAGGCGCTGCCGCGCGCTTCGAGGACCTTGTCCAACACGATCACCGCCACCGCGATCACCATGCCGATGCCGACCATCGTCCACGGCAGCCCGCCCTCGAACACGCCCTTGGCCACGCTCGCCATCAGCGTCGCTTGCGGCGCACGCAGTGGATCCGGGTGGGCCTCGGTCGGGACACCGATGCCGTAGGCTTCGAGCAACAACGTGAGGATCGGCGCCGCGACCACCGCCGCGCCGGCGACGCCGACGACCTGCATGATCTGTTGCTTCATCGGCGTCGCGCCGACGATGCGCCCCGCCTTGAGGTCCTGCATGTTGTCGCCCGCGATCGCGGCCGCGCAGCACACGACGCTGCCGATCAGGATCGCGGCGGCCGGGCCGATCTTGCTGTCGCCGCCGAGCATCGCGAGGAGCATCAGCGCCGAGGTGAGGATGGTCGCGATCGTCACGCCGGAGATCGGGTTGTTCGATGACCCGACGAGCCCGGCCATGTACCCGGCGACCGCGGAGAACAAGAAGCCCGCGATGAGCATCACGACCGACATCACGGCCGCGACCCACCACACGCCGGTCACGTAGTAGAAGATCAGCGCGAGCGGCACGAGCGAGAACAACAGCGCGGCGCCGACCCATTGCATCGGCATGTCGCGCTCGGTGCGCGGCGTCTCGCCATCGTCTCCGCCTTCGCGCATCTTCTTGTACGCCGCGAGCGACGAGCGCACGCCGGCGACCAGCGAAGAGCGCAGGCTGATCAACGCCCACAGGCCGCCGACCACCATCGACCCCACGCCGAGGTACCTCGTCTGGGCCGACCACAGCTGCCCGGCGGCCTCGACCGCCGACACGCCCTGGGGCACGCCGCCGGTCGCCGCGAGGATCGGGATGGCGACGAGCCAGTTGAGCGCGCCGCCGATGAACACGAGGACGGCGATCTCGAGGCCGACGATGTAGCCGACCGCGACGAGGGCGGGGGAGAGGTTCGATCCGAAGTACAGGATGGTGGAGCCGGCGTAGCGCGCCTCTTCGATCGTCCCGTGCCACAGCCGGAGGCCGGACTCGCCGAGCTTGAACAGCGCGCCGATCGCGCCGGAGGCGGCGATGTATCGGATCCCGCCGCCGCCCTGTTCGCCGACCTTGAGGACCTCGGCGGTCGCGACGCCCTCCGGGAACTCGAGCGGCGTCTCGACGATGAGCGCGCGGCGGAGGGGGATGGTGAAGAGCACGCCGAGGAGGCCGCCGAAGCCGGCGATCATCGTGGTCTCCCAGTAGTCGAATTCGGCCCACGTCCCGAGGATGACGAGCGCGGGGATCGTGAAGATGACGCCGGCCGCCATGCTCTCGCCCGCGGACGCCGCGGTCTGGACGATGTTGTTCTCGAGGATGTTGCCGCCGAGGACCTTCAGGACGGCCATCGAGATCACCGCGGCGGGGATGGACGCGGAGACGGTCAGCCCGGCGAAGAGGCCCAGATACGCGTTCGCGGCCGAGAGGAGTGCGGAGAGCACCAGCCCGAGGACGACCGCCTTCAGCGTGATCTCGGGGAGCGAGACGCTCGCGGGTACGTGGGGTTCGTCCGGCGCGGCGCTCACGGCGCGGCGACGTTCGCCACAGCCCCCGCGTTCGGTCAACCGAGGCCTCAAGGCGCGCCGATTCCGGTCGATGACAACCCGTGTGCAGTCGCACGAAAAGGTGTTAATCCAGGCGTGATGAAGCGGCGGATCCTCACTGCGGCTGTTCTCCTGTTCAGCACCGACGCTTGGGCCCAGACCTCGACCTCTTCGGTCGCCGGGTCGGACCTCGAGGGGCACCAGTCCCTCCTCACGACGTTCCACGAGCGGATCGACGATCTCGACAAGCGCATCACCGAGACCGAGGGCCTCCTCGCGTCGCTGAAGGAGAGCGCGATGGTCGGCGTCATCGCCCGCACGCGCGCGGTGATCGAACACCACAACGAGATGGGGTCGAACTTCGAGCTCGAGCGCGCCGTGTACACGCTCGACGGTGGGGTGATCTTCTCGAAGGAGAACACCGACGGCTCGCTCGACGACGTGAAGTCGTTCGAGCTGTACAACGGACCGATCAACCCCGGGCAGCACACGATCGAGGTCAGCCTGATCTACCGCGGCAAGTCGTCCGGCGTGTTCACCTACCTCGACGGCTACAAGTTCAAGGTCGAGTCGCGCTACCCGCTCAACGTCCCGGAGGGGAAGGCCACGCGCCTCAACATTGTCGCGTACGAACACCCCGACGTCTCGCTCGAGACGAGCGAGCGCCTGAAGGTCCGTTACGACGTCGAGATCGGCACGGGCTCGCGCCCGGCGCCCGAGACCGGCCCGACGACCGTCGAAGAGACCCCGGACATCGCGCCACCGGCGACGAAGTCCGACGAGGCCACCGAGACCAACGACTGACTCGGGGCGACCGTGTCCGCCGAGACCATCTACCACGAGCGGCTCACCGCCCGTCGCGACGCCCTCGCCGAGGCGAGCGCGCGCGCGGACCGGCTCGGCAACGTCCGACTGCTGCTCGCGCTCGTCACCGTCGTCCTGATCCTCCTGCCGCTCTTCATCCGTCACGGCGGTCCGTGGTGGGGGCTCGTCCCGGTCGCGTTCGGCTTCGTCGCGCTCGGTGTGCTGCAGGATCGCGCGTTCGCGCGGCGCCGGCAGGCCGCCGCGTCGGT
>JAUHYN010000841.1 GCA_030426505.1 bacterium
TACTGCTGGGAGCGTGAGGACTGCGCCGCCGGCGAGCTCTGCGTCGGTGCGATCATCTGCCCCTGCGGTGCCGCCTGCCCGCGCGCAGATGAGCCGGGTGTCTGTAGATCGGTGCAGAAGTCGACGGGCGGCGCGGTCAGCGCCGCGAAGTCCAAACTGTTGTCGGCGACGAATAGCACCGACGCGGAGCAGGCACGGAGCGAACTGAAGGCCGCGGTCGAGGCCGCACGCGAAGCGGAACGCACCAAGGCCGGCGCGTTCTGGCCGCAACGCCGGACGCACTGAGTCGAAGCGGCCCCCGGGTCTCGCGTGATTCGACGCGAGGCTCGGTGGGCGGTCGCCCTCCCGCTGGCCGAAGGTGAGAAGTTGGCGCGTCGGCGTACTCGGCGACGGGCTGCGCCACCCGCCGCACGTCACCCCTCGGACGAGGATCTCGACGCGGCCGTCGCCGAGGTTCCGCGACCCGGCGCTGTTCAGTCGAACGGGTGCTCCGCGCTCCAGGCGGGGTCGCCCGGGTCTTCGCCCGGTGCTTCTCCGAGGTACGCGTCGTTCCCGTAGCGCGAGCTATCGCGCAGGTGGTCGCCATGCCCCTCGTTCATCTGGAGGTAGAGCAGGAGGCCAGGCTCGTCGCCCGTCAGGCTCCGGCTGCGATTCTCGGCGATCTGGGCTTGGGTTCGCGCGTAGCTCCACACGCGAACCTCGTCGATCTCACCTAGGACCCCCGAGCCGATGACGAGGTGGTTCATCTTGCTGCGTAACGGGCCGCGATTGCGTGTCGTGCGGATCGCGACGCCGTTGAGATACAGCCGCTGCTCGTTGCCGTCGTGCGTGGCGGCGAGGTGCATCCACCGGCCATTCGGTGGCTTCGGCAGAACGCCTGGGACGTGAATCGGTGACTGGTGGCGGCCATTCGGCACTGCGTAGAAGCCGAGGGCCTGGTGCGTGCCGTCGATGTACAGGTTGAACATCGACGGCATCGCGATCACGGTCTGAGTTCCGGGCGGGAGATGGACGAGGCGTACCCAAGCCTCGACCGTCACGTGCTCCAGCGCGGCGAGGGAATCGCTCCCCGGGACACGTATGGTCTGACCTCCCCGCGAGAAGAACAACGCGCACTGCGAGGTCGCGCACGTCGGCGCGGGCATTCGGACCTCCGCGACGTCTTCGATCTCGAACCACGGGCGCGCGGAGTCGAAGGGGGCCGGAGTCGCGGTCGGTCCGCCACATCCGGGACGCAGCTCGGCGAATGCCATCGACGTCTCGAAGAACTTGATGCCGCTGCACTCGATGTGGGGTGCAGCGAGGATCGACGCCGCGGAATAGCGTCCGGCGTATGCGATGTCGCCGAGCGACAGGACGAGCGACCGCGTCGCGCGGCGGACCTCGACCTTGCCCCCGGCGATGAGCACGGTCTCCTCCAGGGTCGGCACCCGGACGTCGCCCGTGACGACGATGACCTCGCGAATGAGGTTGCGACGCGCCGTCCACGCCTCGGTCCCCTCCGTCGCGTCCAGGTCACCCACGACGATGCGAACGGGCTTGAATGGGTTCAGCAAGAGCCGCGGATCGTCGGGGACGTTCGCGAGCCTGAACCCCGCCGCCGCCTCTGCGCGTCGCTTGATCAGGATCGCGAGCTGCGCGACCTCCGCCTGGAGCGCCTGGTCGTTGGGCGCCGCTGCGGCCAGCTTCGCGAGTTCCAGGATCGGCGCGCGCGCACGGAGCGGCCCCGGCTCGGTCATCGGAGCGGGGGGTGGCGCCGGCGGTCGCATCGGCGGAGAGACCACCGGCGGGATCGAGACCTCGGAGGAGGTCGGCGTCCGGACGATCACTTCGGGGGGCGGCGGAATGTCTCGTCCCCACCGCGAGCCAACGGCATAAGCGGCGCCGCCGACCGCGAGCGCCGCCGCGAGGAGGAGCATCGTGCGTCGTGCGGGCCGACGCGCCCGGCGCACGCCGTTCTTCAGCGCCGCGCGTGCTTCGGCGGCGTCCGCGAAGCGATCCTCGGGGCGCGGCGCGGTCGCCTTCGCGAGCCAACGGCGGGTGGGCGCGCTGATGCCGAGCTCGCGCAGGCGCTCCGGGCTCTGCTGGTAGGACCACGGCTCTTTGCGCGCGAGCAGGTGGATCATGGTCATCCCGAGCGCGTAGACATCGGTCGTCGATCCCACCAGGCCCGCGTGCTGCTCGATGGGCATGTATCCGAACGTTCCGGTCGCCGAAGTCGCGCGCGTGGTCGCGATGTCGCGCGCCGCGCCGAAGTCGACGAGGACGATCGAGCCGTCCTTCCGCCGCACGAGGTTGTCGGGCTTCACGTCGCGGTGGATCACCGTCGGCGCCAGCGACTGAAGATATTCGAGGACGACGAGCACGCGATCGGCGATGTCGATGACCTCCGCCTCGGTGAAGCGGCGCCGCGTGAGCTCGGTGCCCAGCGAAGCGCCCTCGATATACTCTTGCGCGAGGTACAGGCGCGTATGCACGCCCTCGCCGACGGTGAAGCTCGCGCGAAAGCGAGGGATCGACGGATGGGAGAGCGTCTGTAGGAACGCGCCTTCGCGCCCGAACGCGTCCACGACTGCGAACGTCGGGGCCTGTACGAACACGAGCTCCTTGAGCGCGACTCGCGATCCATCGGCGGCGGTCGCGAGGTAGACCCGGCCGTGGGCGTTGGCGGTGATCTGCGCATCGACGAAGAAGTCGCCCGCGGCGAGCGCCGCGCCGCACCGATCGCACCGCTCGGCCGCGGCGAACGATCCGCACACCGGGCACGTCGGCACGTTCCGCCCGACCTCCAGGAGCGCGAGGTCGAGCGCCGCCTCGTCACTCAGGCGCCGGGCGCACGCCGCGCAGCCGTTGACGTGGGCTTCGAGTGCGCTGACATCGCCTTCGGATCGCAGGATGTCCTGCAGCTCGATATCGTCGAGGTGGCGCGTCACGATTCGTCCTCCAAGAGGGTCGGCCGCAGCTCGGCGCGGATCTCGGTCGTGATCTGCCGGACGCGCTGCAGCGAGAGGCCGAGAACCTCGGCGGCCTCGGCGTACCCGTGGGGCGGCTCGCCAAACAGGAGAACGAAGACGCGCTGCGCATTCTCGGGCATCGACGCGAGCACGGCGATGGCGCGATCGAGTCGCTGCTTCGCGATGGCGCGCGTCTCCGTACCCGCGTTGAGATCGACGAGCGCCCGCGTCGCGTGAGCGTCACCCATACGCTCGAGTTCGCGTCGCTCCCGTCGGGCGGCGTCGAGCGCCAGGAAACGGGCCTGGGCGATCGCGATACCTGGAAACGAGAGCTTCGAGGGGTCCGGGTGCTTCTCCATGAGCCGCAGCCACGTGGTCTGTGCGACGTCGTGCGCTTGGTCGGGCCGCAGGCCGAGCGCGAGGAGCGAGACGAACACCGTCCGCTCGTGCGCCGACGTGAGCGAATCCCACGCATCGCTCCGTCGGGCGGTCGGCCGCCCCTCGAGGTGCTCGCTAGGAGCGCCCCTCTCATCGGCGAGGCTCCCCGACGACTCCGGCACGGTCGCCATCAGTGTAGCGCCTCCGAGGACGCTCGTCGGGACTCGCCCTTTCCGAACCGGGACACCAGAGCAGGGACGAACGCGGGGACGAGAACATATCGCTGATTCGGTAAGTTTTTTTTCTGCATCACCCTCGCACTTGCACGCACCGCGGCCATCGCTGCGCGCCCGGCAGTCGTCATCGTCGCTCGATCGTCTGCACGTTCCACTCGTTCGTGCCGTGGTTGTGGACGTGGAAGACGACGGTCGCCCCCCGCGCGAACGCGCGCGGCGCCACGACCTCGGCGTCGAACAGCTGCGCCCGCGACGGCACCTCGACCGTCACCTCCCACAACACCTCGCCGTCGATCGACACGGCCACGTGGCCGGGACCGGGGAGCGTCGCGTCCAGGTCCAGGTGCCAGACGATCAGGTGGACCGTGTCGCCGGCCTCGATCGCCGACGCGCTCGGCTGCGACGCCGTGAGGAAGTTGCAGTCGCCGGTGGTGACTTCGAACGTGTCCAGCGGCGGGAGCCCGTCGGTGTGGTAGGTGCCCGGCGCGCAGTCGATCGTCGCCGGGGCGTGGGCCGCCTGCGGGTCCGCTTCGAGGCGGCCGGTCTCCCAGACCGCGTGGTCGACGAGGGACACCGGTTCGGGCGGCTCGGCGCCGGAACACGCCGCGAGGAGCAGGGCGAGGGGGACCGATCGTCGACCGGTGTTCAGCGCGCGCGCCGACCGGCAAGCTCCCCCGCATGGCTTCGCGCGCATCGTCTCTCTTCCCGGCGGCCCTGGTGCTCGTCGCGTGT
>JAUHYN010000842.1 GCA_030426505.1 bacterium
CGCAGCGCGGCATCGACGGCGTCGCGGTCCCCACCGGCTACGCGGGGTGCTCAACGAGCTCGAGCACCGCGGGTGCATCGTGGATCTGATCGACGACACGCCGGCGGAGATCCCCCTCGACTCGCAGATCTTCATCGAGCTCCCCTCGATCGACGGCGCGCGGATCACGGGCCGACTCCGGCGCCGCTTGGGTCAGAGGGTGACGGTCGACGTCAGCCGCAACAACAACCAGCAGCAGCGCTACTTCCCTCGCGTGACCGGCGGCCTGAAGGTCGAGTACCGCGCCGTCGCCAACTCGGACACGGCCACACGCTCCTGGATGCAAGGCCTCACGATCGCCGACAGCTCCTGGTACGCCCCCGAGGGCGAGGTCGAGTTCAGCCCGTCGGGCCTGAGGTGCGCAGACGGCATCGGCTGCAACGTCGGCGACCTGCTCCTGATGTCGCTCCACACCACGAACAGCGCGCGGCCGATCCGCGCCACGGGGCGCGTCGTCCGCACGCCGCGCGACGCGTACGCGAATCGCTCGATCGCGGTCGAGTTCGTAGACATCGGCGACAACGACCTGGAGACCCTCGCGCGGCACACGTGTGACCGTCAGCGCGCCGCCCTCGAGCAGGACTGAACCCACCCGCGACTCCGTGCCATGATGCGCCGCGATGCGGCGCGCGCTCCTCGTCCTCCCCCTCCTCGTCGCCTGTCAGTCCGCGACGGCTGAGCCTCCCCCTCAGCCCGTGACAAAGTCGAAGACCGCGGCCGCGAAGAAGGCGGCGCCCGCGAAGGCCTCGACCACGCGCTCCGCGATCGGGACCAACCTCAACGCGATCAACTTCCGCGCGACGAACTGGGCCTTCATCGATTCGGTGAAGGCCGGGACGTCGTTCATCTCGTGTACCGACGACAAGTGGGACGACAAGCGACGGATCGAGCTCGGCCCGAAGGGCTGGCCGAAGGAGCTCGCGAACGGGCAGCGCGCCCGGATGCTCCTCCCGTCGCAGGAGGGCGGTCGGATGGTCGCGCGCTGGAAGGGCCGCGGGACGCTGTTGATGGAGAGCACCGGAGCGAAGGTCGAGGGCGTGAAGGCGATGAAGCAGCGCCTCGAGTTCACCGTGCCACCGAACGTCGATCTACTGATGTCGATCGTCGACACCGATCCCAAGGATCCGCTCCGCGAGGTCCAGGTGTTCCCGAAGCGGCTCGAGTCGAAGGTCGACGAGGTCTTCCACCCGAAGTTCGTCGAACGCCTCCGCCCGTTCTCCGTGTTGCGCTTCATGGACTGGGGCGTGACGAACTCTTCGCCGCTCTCCACGTGGGCGAAGCGCCCGCTCCCCACCGACCGCAGCCAGAGCTCCGGCCGCGGCGTGGCGTACGAGGTGATGATCGACCTCGCGAACCGCGCGGACGCGGGCGCGTGGATCAACATCCCGCACCAGGCGGACGACGACTTCGTGACGCAGCTCGCGAAGCTGTGTGCGGAGCGGCTGGACCCGAAGCACAAGCTCTACGTCGAGTACTCGAACGAGGTCTGGCACGACCACCCGCTGTTCTCCCAGAGCGCGTACGCGCGTGAGCAGGGGACGAAGCTCGGCCTCTCGGACAACCCGGACGTCGCGCGCCTCAGGTACCAGGCGCGGCGCAGCCTCGAGATCTTCCGCATCTTCGAAGCCCACGTGCCGCCCGAGCGCCTCGTGCGCGTGATCGGGAGTCAGGTCGGCAACCACTACGCGCACGCGGAGTTGATGACGGACCCCGAGGTGAAGAAACACACCGACGCGATCGCCGTGGCGCCGTACTTCGGGCACGAGCTCGGGTCCCAACAAGCCGCGAAGAAGTTCGCGGACGGCGACATCGAAGCGATGATGAAGTTCCTCGAGGACGTCTCGATCCCCGCCGCCTACGAGGCGATTCGCCTGAGCACGGAGTGGGGCAAGAAGAATGGCGTGGCGCTGGTCGCGTACGAGGGCGGGCAGCACCTCGCCGCGGAGCCCGCGCTCGTGGACGACGCCGCGTGGAACGCGAAGCTCGACGCCGCGAACCGTCACCCGGCGATGAAGGCGCGCTACTTCGATCTGTTGAACGCGTGGAAGCGCGCCGGCGGCCACGAGTTCGTCCACTTCACCTTCACGTCGCGCATGGAGAAGTTCGGTCGGTTCGGCGCGCTGGAGGCGATCGATCAGCCGCTCTCCGAGGCCCCGAAGTACGACGCCCTCGTCGCGTTCGCGAAGGAACACCCCGTGTGGTGGTGAGTCAGCGGCAGGCGTCGCCGCCGCCGAGACAGAGATCGTCGGAGCCGATGACGCCGCCCGCGGCGAGCCCCGCGACGGTCACGCCCGCGGCCGCGACCGCGATGGCCGTCCAGAACCACCACTTCGACGTGATCGGTGACGCCTCCTCGAGCGTGACCGAGACGTGCTCCCGCGCGCCGGGCGCGAGGTCGAGGACGCGCTCGGCGGTCTCGTAGTCCTCGGCGCTCACGACCAACCGATGGAGGCCGGGCGCGACACCATGCACGACGTCGGTGACGGGGCGCTCGTCGAGGAACGCGGTCGCGTGGCTCGGCGTGACGTCGACCGTGACGCGCGCGCCGAGCGCGTGCCCGGAGGCCACGAGCCCCTCCTCCACCACTCGCGCGAGGACCTCGATCGCGTCTTCCCCGGCCGCGTACTTCGAGGCGAGCACTCGGCGCGCCCGGGTGTCGAGGACCTCGACGGTGACGAGCGGCGGAGACTCCGCGTGGTTCACGATCACGAAGACGACGCGGCCGACCCCGCTGCCTTCGAGGGCGTCGGCGAGGCAGCCGACGTCGGGGCCGCAGGGCCGCAGGGCCGCGTCGGACACCGGGACGGACGCGCGAGGCCGAACCGCGACGTCGGTGAAGAGCCGCGCGGCGTCCTCGGCGGCGGTCTGGAGCTGGGGGGTCGAGGGGGCCTCGGCGACTTCGGGGCCCGCGATCCGCGCGAGGACGAGCGCGTCGATCGGGGCCGCGGTCGACGCGGTGGCTGCGAGGACGACGGTCCAGAACACCGGGGGCAGATCATACGCTACAGTCGAAGTACCGCGTGACGCACCCGATCCAATTCGGCGCGTATCTCCTCCTCGATCGGATCGGGGCCGGCACCCAGGGGGACGTGTACCTCGCGAGGCGCGCGGACCGCGATGGCCCGCCCGTGGTCATCAAACGCATCGCGCTGTCGGGGATCGACGACGAGATGCTGGAGCGGCGCTTCCGTCACGAGGCGCAGATGGCGACCGCGATCGACTCGCCCCACGTGGTGCGCGTGATCGACTGCGGGCGCGTCGGGGAGCGGCTCTACACGGTGATGGAGTACGTCGCCGGCACGCCGCTCTCGCGGGTGTTCGACGACCTGCGCCGGATCGGGGAGTACGCGTCGGTCGAGTCGGTGGTGGACGTGGTGTGCGACGTCCTCACGGGGCTCGCCGCGCTCCACGGCGCGACCAGCGCGGACGGCTCGCCGCTCGGATTCGTCCACCGCGACATCGCGCCGAAGAACCTGATGCTCGGCGAGGACGGCCGCGCGATGGTGCTCGACCTCGGCCTCGGCCGCTCGGTGCTCCGCGACTGGCACACCGCGAGCGGCCTCATCCTCGGGACGCCCGGCTACATGTCACCGGAGCAGGCGACCGCGATCCCCGTCGACCACCGCTCGGATCTGTTCGCGGTCGGCATCGTGTTGTTCGAGCTCCTCACGCTGCGCCGGTACATCACCGGCGAGAAGTTGATCGATCTCCTCCTCGGGTCGACCACCGACAAGTACGTGGCGCCGTCGTCGCTGCGCGCGAACGTCTCGCCGGACCTCGACGCGATCGTTCGTCGCGCGGTGCGGCTCGATCCCGACGAGCGGTTCCAGTCCGCCGAGGCCTTCATCGCCGCGCTGCGGTCCTGTTGCCCGGAGCGAGGCGCGGACGCCGCGAAGACACTCGTCTCCCAGATGGCGTGGCGCGACGTGCTCGACACCCGCGCGCGCGCCGACGCGCTCGCGCACGGCGCGTCACTCGCGGAGTTCGACGAGCGCGAAGCCCGCGCGCAAGCCGTCTTCGCGGCGCGATCGACCTCGGACACCTCGACGGTCGCGCCCACCCCGCGCCCGGCTTCGAGCCGGCGGACGGCGGCGGCCCCTCGCACCGCGTCGAGCGTGCGCACCGCGGCCCTCACCGCGCTGGGCGCGGCGCTGTTCCTCGCAGGGTGGTTCGGTCGTCAGTGGACGTTGCCGCCGCCGCCACCGCCGCACCAGGGCGCGGCGCCGAGCGCGGAGGTGACGCCCGGGGCCGTGCCGCG
>JAUHYN010000843.1 GCA_030426505.1 bacterium
CTCGACGGGCGGACCGCCATCGGGACGATCTGGTCGACCACGAGCGAGTCGTTCCAGCCGACTTCCCCGAGCACCTTCACGCGCGTGCCGTCGTTCAACACGCAATCGGTCGACGCGATCTCTTCCGCGTCGCAGTTCTCGACCGGATCGTCGAAATATGGCGCCGACGGGAAGTCGCGCATCGTGGCGAGCCCGCGCTCGAGCGCTCCGGTGTCGAACGGCTTGGTGGAGGCGTGATCCACGTGCGCCTCCGCGTCGCCCGCGGCGTAGATGAAGTCGAAGAACGACTGCCCCATGTCGACCGGCCGCCGCTCCTCCACGCCCTCCTTCTCGTACAGCTCGTAGCGCAACGACAGGCGCAGCTTGGTCAGCGCGCTCTCGTGGCGGATGTAGCGCTGCGCGAGGAACATCCCGGTGAACGCCATGTTGAAGTTCGAGAAGTTCGAACCGACGCCCACCCCGACGAACAACAGATCGTCCGCCGCGATACCCGGGAGATCGCGCCGCTCGATCAGCTCTTCCGTGACGTAGCGATCGATCTCCGGATCCTCCGCGGTGTACGCGAGCGCACCCACGATCCCGAGCGCCATCACCGCGTTGAACCCGTTCTCGACGCCGTCGAGGTAGATGCGATCGATCGACGCCTCGTGCAGGTACGCGTGGAACGTGAGGCGCCCGTCGGCGTCCGGGATCTCGAGGTCGTGCCCCGACTCGCCGACCACCATCAGCGCGCGCGCCGTGTTCCGCGCGTTCGTCTGGATGCGCGTCTTCAACTCGGACGGGATCTGATCGTCCTCGCGGATGACCTCCCACGCCGCCGCGTACGCCATCGCCCAACCCACGAGCATGTCGCGGCTCAGCGAGTCCTCCCACTGCCAGTCCGCGAGCTCGCCGGACTGATCGTCGCGCCACGTGCCGTTGTTCTTCTCCTCCGGGAGCGGCGCGCCGTCGTCGTCGAACAGCGGGGTGGTCGGGTACGGCGTCGTGGGGTTCGTCGCGAGGTTCTGCACCGAGCGCGCCGTGACGCCGGGCTTGCCGGTGATGCGCGCGGCGATGTCCAACCCCTCGAGCCCGACGACCAACTCCGCGCGCGCGCGCTCGACGTCCGCGCACGCCGCGCCGAGGTCGCGCAGCGCGCCATACCGATAGGCGTCCGCCGCGATGCCCACGCCCGAGTAGAGCCCGGCCGACTTGCCCCAACGGCCGAGATCTTCCGGCGCTCGCCCGGTCACCTCCGCGAAGTCGTACGCGCCGCTCTCGACGAACTGCGTGAACAGCGCTCGGTTCGACTCGCTCGCGTCGTTCAGGACGAAGTCGGCGTTGAGGCCGGTCGTGCGCGCGTGGACCGCGTGCCAGAGGCGGTCGTGCGCTTCGGCCTCGACGAGGAGCGTCGCGTCGTGGCCGGGCGCGCCGGGGCCGGGGAGCAGGCCCTCGGACCGCCCTTCGAACGAGCCGCAGGGCGGTGGTTCGAAGCCCTCCTCCGCTCCGCTACACGCGGCGACGAGGAGTAGTCCGGCGATCCGTATCCGCTGCATCAATTCCCCAGTCTGACGAAGGACACTCCGTTCGGGTAGTCGATCGAGCCGCAACCCATCGGGACGTCCGCCGCCGTCTCCAGTCGGAGTGCATACGCCGGACCGCTGATGGCTGGGAACGAAAACGTCCGTGTGATCGTCGTCTGGCCGGGCGCGATGTTGAACGTGCCCACCTGGATGCCGTTGATGAAGAAGACCGTGGGGTGCCCCGCGCACGTGAGCGTGTTGTCGATCTGCAGCTGCAGCTCCGCCCTCGTGATCGAACCCGTCGGCACCGACCGGATGCCCTCCACGAAGTCGCCGTCGGTCGAGAACCGGCTGCCGACCTGCGTCAGGCGCGCGTCCAGGTTGGTCGGGAACACGACGCTGGTGAGGTTCGCGACGCGGGTGACCGCGAGGCGATACCGCCCGCTGTTGCCGCCGGCCCACCCGTCCACCGTGAGGAAGTAGGTCCCCGGCGTCAGCGTGGTCTCGATCCGCGAGAGCGTCCCCATGCCCATGTCGTCGTCGCACGCGATCGTCATCGGCATGCCCTCGGTGCAGGGCCCGGCGTGGAGCGCGAGCGCGGTGTCGTACTGGTTCATCGGGACCGGCTCCGTCTCGAAGACGATGCGCGCCTCCTGGCCGAGCGTGAACTGGTAGACGTGATCCGGCGAGCCCTGCCCGCCCGCGCACGGCGCACCGAAGTCGTTCGTCGCGCCGTTCGTCGATCCGTCGAAGCGAATCGTGTTGCCGATCGCCGGCACCGAGAACTGCGTGGGGTTCGCGCAGCGGTTCTGCGGGTCGACCTCGAACTCCACCGCGTACGCGCCCTGCGCCGACGACGTGCGGCCGTCGACGAAGAAGAAGTACTCGCCGGGCTCGAACTGACGGTCGAAGCGCGACAGCGGACCGGTGCCCGAGTTGTCGTCGCAGACGAGCTCGCTCGCCATCTGGTTACACGTGCTGCGCGCGTAGACGACGGTGTCGAAGCCGCCCATCACCGGCACCGTCTCGACGCGCAAGCGCCGCGGGTCCGTGAAGTTCATCCGGTAGATCGCGTCGCGCCCGCCCGAGAAGCCGCAGCTCCCGACCGCGGTATCCGTCGCGCAGACGTTGTTGCCCGACTCGGTCTGCGTGCCGACCACGACCGGGAGGCTCTGGCCGGGGCACGTGTCGCCCATCGGCGAGGTCGACGTGCCCTGGCACATCCCCATCAGGCACTGGTCGTTGACCGTACACATCTGGCTGTCGTTGCAGGGCGTGCCGTCCGGCGCCGGCACGACCACGCACCCGCCCGCCGAGGGATCGCAGATGCTCCCGGTGCATTGGTTCGGCGGCGGCGGGCAGACCGTCGGGCCGCCCGCGCGACACGTGCCGCGCAGACAGAAGTCGCTGCTCGTGCATGGGTCGCCGTCTTCGCACGTCGTCCCGTTGGGGCGGGGTACGCGACGACACGTGTTGGTCGCGAAGTCGCAGCGGCCGACGACGCACGGCCCGTCGAGGGGCGCGCAGTCGCTGTGCTGGCAGACGCCGCCGTCCGGGATCGGCGGGAAGCCGCCGTCGCGCACACTGCCGTCGGGGCGGGGCGGGAAGCCGCCATCGCGCACGCTGCCGTCGGGGCGGGGCGGGAAGCCGCCGTCGCGGAAGCCAGCGTCGCGGCGCGGAGGGACGCCGGAGTCCCGCACGCCCGAGTCGGGGCGAGGGCCGGTGCCGCCGTCGCGCGGAGTCCCGGCGTCGCGGATGACGGGGACGCCGCTGTCGCGGCCGCCGAAGGGACCGCCGTCGCGGATGAGGGTGGACCCGTCCGCGTTGCCCGGATCCTTCAGGCCCAAGAAGACCGAATCGCGACCACAGCTGGCAGCGAGGAGACCCGCCATGAGGAGCGGGACGAGGGTTAGGCGGGACAAGTTACACCTCCGACACCGGACGCAGCCGGGTCTACTTTCATCGTTCTCGATTTGGGTGTCAAATGCGGCGATGCTGCCGATTCGGTCCGTTCGCTGGTGTTTCATCCTGATGACAGCCGCGCTGGTCGCCTGCTCCGGCGGCGGCGAAGATGGCGGCGACGGTGACCGAGACGCCCAGCCGGGCCCGACCCGAGATGGGGGTGAAGCGCCCCGCGACGGCGGCGTCGACGGCGACGCGGGCACGGGCCGCGACGCGGGCGAGGACCGGGACGCGGGACCGCGCGACTCGGGCGAGATCGACCCCACCAACGAGCCCTACCGGACGCGGCGCAACTCGGGTGACCCGAACAACCGCGTCGACATCGTGATCGTCAGCGAAGGGTACACGCTCGAGGAGCTGACCACCGACTTCTCGGACGACGTCGAGGACGCGATCAGCCGCACCTTCTCGAGCCGCGGTCGTATCAATAACGCGACGGAGCCGTTCCGTACTTATCGGGACTACTTCAACGTCCACCAGATCCACCTCGTGAGCAACGAGTCGGGCCTCGACACGCCCGGCGCGATGGTCGACACCGCGCTCGACGCGCAGGCCCTCCCCTGCGGCGGCGTGGGCGGCTCGGCGACGTGCCCGCTCGACTTCGCGAAGGCGGACGCCGCGATCGCGGCGGCGCTCGCGGGCTCCGGCATCGTCCCGGACATCAAGGTCGTCCTCATCAACACGGACACGGATCAGGCCGGCGCGTACTTCCCGACCGAGGGGCCGTACGTCGTGCTCGGCGCGCGGTTCGGTGACGACACGCGCCGCAGCGAACAGTTCATGCGCGAGATCGCGGTCGCGTGGGCCGGTCTCGACTACGAGACCACGG
>JAUHYN010000844.1 GCA_030426505.1 bacterium
GCTCGAGCTCAGCGACGTCGTCGTCACAGACGCGGACGGCGTCGCGGTGCTCGAGGCGTCGAGCGTCTCGGCGTCTTATCGCTTGCGGCCGTTCGCGCGTCAGCACGTCGACATCCCGCGGCTCGTGATCATCCCCGTCGTGACGTGACCGTCGGGGGTGATGCTGGTGCCGGTGGGGAAGTTCGTCCCCGACCACGTGAAGACGCGCGGGTCGGGGACGTCGTCGCCGGCGCCGGCTTCGCGGCGGCCGTTCGGGCCGACGTCCCACAGCGTAGCCGCGAGGAACAGCTCCTGGTGCGACGCGATGCCGCCGCCCGAGATGCGCACCCACGGATCCGTGAGGAGGTTATTGGTGTTGAAGCCGGTGACGCGGATGTACGGATCCGTGGAGTGATCCGGGGCGAGCGTCAGCGTCACCTCGTCGATCATCCCGGCCTGATCGCAGTTGCCGCCCGTCGTCGTCGGGCGCACCACCGCGACGCGCAGGCGCCACGTGCCCTGCGCGTTCGTCCCGTTCAGGACGGTCATCGGCTGCTCGGGCGGGATGCCGAGCAAGCCGTACGTCGCCTGAAGCCCGCCGTTGCCACCGCAGTCCGTCCCGCCGCGCACGCCGGTCGAGTTCCCGCAGATCACCACCTGCCGCCCCGACGGCGACACGAGGAACGCGCGGAGCTTGTCGTTCGCGTTCGTCGGGTTCGCGTCGGAGTCGGTGTACGCGATGTCGAGCGTGACGTTCGCGTCCGCGATCGCGAACGAGTCCGGCACCTCGACCTCGACGGTCTGATAGGACACGTGCGTCGACGTCGTGCAGAGCGGCGGGAACATCGCCGGCGCCGTCGCGCTGTACTGCCGCAGGTCGCGCACGCGCAGGCTGTATTGACGCGAGCTCCTGAGGCCCGTGCCGCCTTCGTCGAGCGCGCGGATGCGGATCACGAAGTCACCCGCCTCCGTCGGCGTGCCGGAGATCTTGCCTCCGTCGCTCAGCGTGAGGCCCGCGGGCAGCGGCGTCTCGTTGGCGAGGAACCAGCGGTACGGCGGGATGCCGCCGGTGGCCTCGAGGTCGGTGTCGTACGAGTCGTCGAGGAGCGCGAGCGGGAGCGACGTCGTCACGATCGAGAACTCCTGCGCCGCGAGGATCATCAACTGGAGCGAGTCCTTCGCACCGTTCGCGTCCGTCACCTCGACCGTGAACAGGAACGCGCCGTCGTCGTCCGGCATGCCGCTGACCACACCGGTCGTGTCGAGCTCGAGCCCGTTGGGGAGCGCGCCCGACAACAGCGCGAACGTGTACGGCGCGGTGCCGCCGGTGACCTCGATCTGTGCGCTGTACGGGCCGCCCGCGCGCGCCGGCGGGAGCTGCTGCGACGTGATCATCGGAATCGCGTCCTCGATCTGGAACGTGAACGCCCGCGAGTCCGTCCCGCCGTTGGCGTCCGCGACCTCGATCGTGACCGTGAAGCCGCCCGCCTCGGTGGGCATCCCGCTCACGCGGCCTTCGCTCGACAGCGCGAGGCCGCCGGGGAGCGCGCCCGCCGCGATCGACCAGGTGAGCGGCGCGACGCCACCGCTCGCCGCGAGCTGCGCGTCGTACGGCGACGCGTTGTCACCGTCGGGGAGGTCCGTCGAAGTGATCATCAGCGGGTCCACGGCGATCTCCAGCGTGAACGCCTTCGTGGCCTTGCCGCTCGCCGAATCGGTGACCTCGATCGTGAGATCGAACGTGCCGCCCTCCGTCGGGTTGCCGCTGAGTTGACCGGTCTCCGCCTTCAGCATCAGGCCGCGTGCGAGATCGCCCTCCACGTGGCGGAACGTGTACGGCGGCACGCCGCCGCGCGCCGCGATCTTCACGTCGTATGCCGTGCCGACGTGCCCGGCAGTGAGCGACGCGGTCACGAACTCCAGCGGGTCGGGCGTCGTCGAACCGTCGTCGTCGTCGCCGCCTCCCCCGGAACACGCGAACAGGCCGGCGAGGGAGAGCGGGAGCAGCAGCGTACAAACCCGTGTCACGGCCTCGCATCGTAGTGGGCCGCGCGGGCGTCGGCAATGACCCGCGGCCAAGCCTCGTGATAGGCGCCAGGGGGTGTTTCGGTCGCTTCGACTCGTCCTGAAGCTGGCGCTCCGTAACCTGCGGTCGGATTGGTTCGCGACCCTCTCCGCGATCCTCGGGGTCGCCCTCGGGACGGTCACGGTCAACGTCGTCCTGACGCTCGACGTGAACACCCGAAAGGTCGAGTTGTACAGCTGGACCACCAACCCGGATCTCGAGCCGGACCTCAGTCGAACGCTCGCGCTGTACCCGGTCCGCGAGGACGGCGCGCCGACCGTCGTCCAGGACACCCGCGAGGAGACGCACGAGGACTACCAGGTCATGCGATCCGCGACGCGGCTCGGTTCGCTGTCCGCGTTCCTCGTCGGCGCGCTGATCGTGTTCTTCACGTTCCGCGTGATCGTCGCGCAGAGAAAGAGAGAGATCGCGCTGCTCCGCAGCCTCGGCACGACACCACGACAAGTCGCGGGGATCTTCTTCACGGAAGCGCTGATCATCGGCGTGGTCGGCGCGACGATCGGCGCGGTCCTCACCGGTCCACTCGCCCTCATCGCGGCGCGCGCGGGCATCACGACGACCGGCCGCGCGAACCTGAGTTGGATCTGGATCCCGTGGCGCCTGATCGCGATCGTCTCCGTGGTCGGCGGGCTCACCGCGCTGCTCGGGATCCTCAAGCCGCTCTACGACGTGCTCCGCCTCGACGTCGGCGCCACTCTCCGCCCGCGCTTCGTGGAGGGCGGCGCCGTCACCGCCAAGGACACCGGGCTCGCGCTCATCGCCCTGCCGTTCATGGTGCTCCTCTACGTGTTGATCCGACCGTTCTTCGTCGAGGTGCTCCCGTCCCTGATGTTCTTCGTGCTCGAGGCCGGCGTCGTGTGCGCCGGCTTCCTCTCGATGCTGGTGCTCGTCCCGCAGGTCGTCGGGTGGCTCGGGCGCCTGGTGAGCGCGGTGCTCCCCGCGACGAAGAGCGCGCCGCGCCTGCTCACGCTCCGCCGCATCCAGCGCTCCGGGCAAGAGCTCGCGTGGGCCGTGAGCGGCGTGATGCTCGTGTTCGCGTTGCTGTTGTCGCTGCACATCGTGACGCGCTCGCTCAAGGACGAAGTGTCGTCGTGGGCCGGCAAGACGATCCGCGACAACGCCTACGTGTTCGTGTTCGACCGCCAACGCGTCGTCAACGAGGAGATCATCGAGCAGCTCCCCGACGACATCATCGTCGTGGAGTACTCCGGCCGCACGCCGGTCCCCGCGCAGTTGATGGCCGCGAACACCGAGCAGCTGAAGCGCTTCGCCGAGGACATGGGCACGGACTACGCCGCGCCGCTCGCCGCGCTCGCCCAGGGCAAGGTCGTGCTCTCGCACATGATGGCGCGGCGGTTCGGCCTCGGCGTCGGCGACAAGCTCGGCGTGAAGAGCCCGGTGCGCAACGCGGAGCTCGAGGTCGTCGGCATCACGGACGCCGGCTACATCCCGATGGTCGGCTCGTACCGCGAGAGCAAGACGTACGGGATCATCGCCGAGGAGGACTTCGATCTGATCGAGCCGTTCGCGAGCCCGATGGGTGCGGCGTACGCGCTCCGCGATCCGAAGTTCCGCGGGGGCCTCGAGCAACCGTGGGGGCCGTGGGTCGACTACCTCGGCGAAGAGAACTTCGAGCCGAGCACGCAGGTGATCGAGATCGGGACGCTCAAGGAGCTGTCACGCCAGGAGGAGACCGACGACGACTTCCTGATCTTCGACGTCATCCTCCTCCTCACCGCGATCCTCGCGGGTGTCGGGATCGCGAACAACCTGGTGCTCGCGGCGCACGTCCGGCGGCGCGAAGTCGCGCTCTATCGCGTGCTCGGGATGCAGCGTCGGCAGGTCGGGACGCTCTACCTGATGGAGGGGCTGTTGATCGGACTGCTCGGCGGGATCATGGCCGTGGTCCTCGGCGTGCCGCTGGGCTTCACGGCGATCGGCGCGCTCGAAGTGGTGTCGGCGTTCGAGGTCCACTTCGTGCTGCCGTGGCCGTACGCGATCTGGACCGTGGTGGGCGCGATGGCGATCTCACTCGTGTCCGCGGTGTACCCGGCGTTCGTGTCCACGCGGATGTCGTCGGCGGAGGGGGTCCACTACGAGTGAGCCCCCCTCCACCGGCCGCGCTCACATGTACTGGAACCAGACGTCGTTGACCTTGCCGACCTGGCCGTTGTCGCGGATGAAGCCCGCTCCGACCTGCCGGTGCTCGTTCCCGTTCTCGTCCGCGT
>JAUHYN010000845.1 GCA_030426505.1 bacterium
TACGAGAGTCCGCCGAAGTAGTGAAGCTCGATGGCTCGCCCCTTCCTCTCTTCAAGCGCAATCAAGCGCTCCAGAGCCTCATCGAGCTCGAGGGCTGAGTCGACCGCGTCCGTGTGATCCAGCCTACGTGCGCTGGGTCACTAAGGCATCGTAATCATTGGGTAACTGCGCCTCGTCGCCCCGGCGGCGACGCTGGTCGGCGGTGGGAACGAAGTCCGTCGGCCGTACCGCGAAGCTCACCCCGAGCGCGCCGCGGGCGCTGAAGCGCGCGCCTTCGTCGGCGGGCGCGGGGCGGACGAAGACCTCCGGTGCGTCTTCCGGCGGTGCGTCTCCCGGTCGTGCGTCGACCGGTGGGGCCCCGACGTCTTCGGCGCCCGCGCCGCGCCCGCGCCCGGGCCCCTCCGTCGCGCCGCGCGCGGGCCTCGCGTTCGCCGGCGACTACGCGCGCTTCATGCTCGAGGGCTCGGTCGACGCGGATCGCCGACGCGATGAGGAAGCGCACGCCGCGCCGGTCGCGTTCCGTGCGGCGCCCGGCGCGCCGAACGCGATCACGCTGGTGTCCCTCGCAGGGGCCGCGGCCGGAACGGCCCCGCTCCCGCGCGCGCTGGACGCCGACGCGCCCATCGCCGCACCGAGTACGCCGTGGACCTTCTCGCCGGAGACGATCGCGGGCGCCGGCTACCCGTTCGCGCTCCCCGCGCGCGCCGCCGAGATCGACGCGCTCCTCGCGGCCGGTGACGCCGACGCGCCGAGCGACACGCCCAACCCGCAGCCGAGCGGCGGCGCGGGCGCGACGGATCTGTTCGACGCGGCCGCGATCGCGCGCGGTGACTCGGCGCTCGGCGCGCTCGACGACGACGAGCGCGCGTACCTCCTCGACCGAACCGCCGCGGACTGGGCGACCTCCGATCGCCCTGACCGCCAAGCGGATCTCGACGCGCTCGCGGCGTCGCTCGAAGACGACCCGGAGCTCCGCGCGGAGTTCCTCGACGCGTTCGCGCGGACCTCGGTCACCGCCACCACCGAAGGTCGCCACCGCGACGTCGCCAACCTCGCGGCCGGCTTCGTGACGATGACTTCGGACGCCGAGGAGCTGCGTGGCGCGCTCGAGGCGCTGCCGGTCGAGGAGGCGATCTCGCTCACCACCGCGATCGCCTACGAGGACTCGACGAACCCCGACGACCGCGCGCCGCTGCAGCGCCGCGTCGTAGAGGCGGTCGCGAGCGGCGCGCCGACCGAGGCCTCGACCGAGGTCCTGAACGCCGCGTTCCTCACCATGGATCCGGACGCCGTCCGGGGCGCCGAGGGTGCGATGGCCGAGGCGCTCGCGCAGCACTGGTACCCCGACGACGCGGACGCGGCGGCCGACGTCGCCGCGCGCGTCGAGGACGTGCTCGAGACGGAGCAGGGCCGCGCGTTCCTCTTCAACCAGGACGTGTCGCCGGTCGAACGCCTCGACAACCTGCGTCGCCTCCACGACCACGAGGATTGGGACGCGGAGCGCTTCACGTCGACCGCATCGGTCTACGACAACTCAGCGCTGCTCTTCGACGCGGCGCGCCCCGTACTCGACGACTTCGCGGCGCGCACCGACGGGCCGCAGGTCCTCGCCGGGACCGATCTCGAGAACACGATCGGCGCGGCGATGAACGAGACGGTCTGGTTGAGCCCGACCGCGACCGAGGCGGAGCTCGCCGCGCGCGAGGGCGCGGTCGCCGAGGGCGAAGCGTCGCTGTACGCCGCGCTCCCCGCGCTCACGCCGGAGCAGTTCGCCGAGATGACGCCCGCCGAAGTCGAGGCGTACGAAGCGACGCGCGAGGCCTCGCAGGCGACGGCGGATCGCGTGGACGACGTCGCCGACGCGGTGCGCGCGATAGAGGACGATCCCGAGAGCGGCGTCGACGAAGCCGCGATCACCGTGCTCCCGATCCAGTACAGCCACGAGAGCATCGGCACGGTCACGTACCCGCTGTTCCGCGTGGAGGACGCCGACGATCCGACCGCGGTGCGCTTCGTCGATCACCAGGGCCGCACGTACGACGACTTCGACGACTGGCGGAACACCAACGCGCTCCAACCCGGGAGCATGGTGTGGCCCGAGGGCGGACAGCTCGACGGGCGCCTGGTCCGCGGCAACACGCCGAGCACGGCGGACACGCCGGCCGAGCGCGCGCTCCAAGTCGTGGACACCGCCGCGCTGGTCGGCGGTACGATCGCGGGCGGCGTCGTGATCGTGGGGACCGGCGGACTCGCGGTCGCCGTCGCGCTCGGCGTGGTCGCGACGTCCGGCGCGTGGCAAGGCGCGCGCGGCGCACAGGCGCTCATCGACCGCGCCGAACACGGCCAGAACTGGACCGACCTCTCCGACCCGTCCGTGCGATCGAGTTGGTTGGCGATCGGCGCCGGCGCTTCGACGACGCTCGCGCTCGGCGCGACCGCCGTCGCGCGCCCGCTCGCCGCGCCGATTGCGGCGGGCGCGGAGGGGAGTCGGCTCGCCGTCCCCGCCGCGGCCGCGCAGCGCTTCTTCGGGCTCTCCGCGGCCGCGATCGACACCGCCGCGGCCGGCGATGCGGCGCTGACGCTCGCGGCGAACTTCGACGAGCTCTCCGGCGCCGATCGCCTCGCGCTGATCGGACAGATCGGCTTCTGGGGCGCCGGCGCGATCGCGGCGCGCCCCGGCGCGGCGGCCGACGGCGCGCGCCCGTTCGACGTGGACACGCACGTGCGCCCCGACGGCCCGCTCCCGGTGTTCGACGAGCCGTACCCGCCGGTGCCGCTCCCGGACGACGTCTACCCACAGGCCGGCGACCACGCGACCGCGCAGCACCTCCCGCCCAACGTCCCGGGCTACAACGAAGTGCAGGTCGGGCCGCAGCAGCGCGCGTTCCTCGAGCAGATGGGCGCCGCGATCGACCGCGCCGTCGTTCGGCTCGGCGGGCTGGAAGGCCCGGTCGACGGCGCCGGAGTCCGCGCCGTCTTCGACGACATCACCAACACCCGCTTCGAGATCGCGCAGAGCGTCGGCGACGACCCGTCGCTGTTCGTGTTGGATGCGTCTTCGGCGATCGCGATCGACTACATCCGCCCGGACGGCCGTCACCAGTTCTACTTCGATCGCGCGCTCGCGCTCCCGGAGGACTCGGCGGTCCTCGGTCGCCCCCTGCGCGGCAGCACCGAGAACTCGATCGTGATCGACGGGCGCGAGGTCCCGCTCGCGACGGTCATCCGCGACTCGAACGGGAACTTCCAGGTGCATCACCCGCCATTCTCGGAGGTCATCGGCGATCCGAGCTACGACCCCGCGCTCGCGCCGGAGCAGCACCGGCAGGTCTCCGATCACGCGTTCGATCTCTACGCCGAGGTCCTGAACGATCCGACGCTCACACTCGATGAGGGGCTCGAGCGGATCGCGGAGGCGTCGTTCCTGCTGTATCACTACACGCCGAACGTGCGCGGCACGCCGGCGGTGGTCTCCTCGCTGAACGACGCGGTCCTCCGTGAGCGCTTCGGCGTGACGTTCCCGCCGCTGAGGCCGAACACCGAACCGTTCTGGGAGGCGATCTTCGCGGGCGCGGACGGCATGGACACGTTCATCCAGGACTTCCCGGGTTACTACGAGTCGTTCGGAGGGTGAGCGCGATGGGGACGAGGAGGACCGCCTGTGTGCTGTGTTCCGCTCACGCGGAGGCGCCGACCCGCATCGGCCGCCGCGTGATCTGTCGACCGTGCCTCGCGTTGGTCGGCGCGTTGCTCGAGCGCGTGCGAGCGAACGTCACCGATGCGCAGCGAGCGCTGTGGAGCCGGAGGGCGTGCGACGCCTGCGGTCGGACGGCCGAAGGCGTGGACGGGATGGTGATTCGGGGGGAGGGGGCCGTGTGCGGCCCCTGCATCGACGCGGCGCGCGCGCGCTGAAGGCGGGGCGTTACTTCTTCTGGAGCTTGTCGACGCCTTCCCAGAACTTGTCGGCCTTCTTGAGCTTGTCGACCTTCACGACCTTCAGCAGATCCTTCAGCGCGGCGTCGCGGCCGTCCTTCTTGCCGACGACGGCGGTGAAGAACTTGCGGGTCTCTTCCTTGGCGCCGACCTCGTCGGACGCGAAGTCGCCCTTCACGTGGCAGGCAGTACACTTCACACCGAGGCCCTTGGACATGTTCTTCATGCCCTTCTCGAGGTCCTTCCCGTTGTCCTTGAGGACCTTCAGGTTCTCGAACTTCTTCTTGGCGAGCGCCGGGGTGGGCGCGCTGAGGGCGAACGCGAACGCGAGAGCGGAGGCAGTGAGCAGCAGGCGG
>JAUHYN010000009.1 GCA_030426505.1 bacterium
GGTCGGCTACTCCGCCGGCTTCACCGCGAACCCGACGTACGAAGAGGTCTGCACCGGCCGCACCGGACACAACGAAGTCGTGCTGGTGGTGTTCGATCCGAAGGCGACCTCCCTCGAGGCGATGCTCGCGGTGTTCTGGGAGAACCACGATCCCACCCAGGGCATGCGCCAAGGCAACGACACCGGCACGCAGTACCGCTCGGGCATCTACACCTTCACGCCCGAGCAGCTCGCGGTCGCCGAGAAGTCCCGCGAGCTCTTCCAGGCGCGCCTCACCGAGGCGGGCCTCGGCGCGATCACCACCGAGATCCAACCCGTCGGCGAGTTCTACTACGCCGAGGAGTACCACCAGCAGTACCTGTCGAAGAACCCGAACGGGTACTGCGGGCTGGGCGGTACAGGCGTGAGCTGCCCGGTCGGAGCGCTCGAACGTTAGCTTTCAGCTTTCAGCTTCCAGCTTCCAGCAAGATCTCCTGAGCGCACCAGGCGCAGGCTGCTCGCTGACGGCTGCTCGCTCGAGCTCCTCTCAGCGCAGCGCCACCAACGTCACGCCGTCGCCGCCCTCGCTCGGCTCGCCCGGGCGCATCGACTTCACGTAACCCGAGCGCTTCAGGTGCTCGCGCAGCGCGTCGCGCAGGACGCCGGTGCCGTGGCCGTGGATCACGCTGACGTGCGTGGTCGGCGTGCCGTAGTGGTAGTCGAGGAACGCCTCGAGGCGATCGATCGACTCGTCCACGGTGTGGCCGCGCAGATCGATCTGCTCGACCACGCGCGCGGGCGCCGCCGAACCGGACTCCGGCGCGGGCGTCTGCGTGAAGCTCTTCGGGCTCGCCTTCGGCTTTTTCGGCGGACGCGAAGTCGGTGGCTGCAGCTGCGTGAGCGGGACGCGCATCTTGATCTTGCCGACGGTGATCGTCGCCTCGCGCCCGTCGACCGCGCTGACCTCGCCGTCACGCCCGAGCTTCGCGACGTGGACCCACGACCCGACCTCGATCTTGTCGAGCTTCTCCGGGATCTCCGGCTCCGGATCGGCCTTCTCTTCCTCGGCCTTCGCCATCTTCCCCAGCGCGTCCGACGCCTGGTTCGCCGCGCGCATCGCGTCGCGCGCGGACTCGCCCTCCGTCGCGGACTGGAGCTTCGCGATGATCTCGCGGACCTCACCGCGCGCCGCTTCGATCTCGGCCAGCAGCTCCTCGCGCTCCTTCTTCCGGACCGCTTCGATCTCCTCCTGGAGCTGCGCCTCCCGCGCGCGGAGCCGCTCCGCCTCGGCCTCGGCCTTCCGCAAGGCGTCTTGCGCTTCGTGCCGCTCCGCCTCCAGGCGCCGCGAGCGATCCTCGAGCTCGCTCATCAAGCGCTGGAGTTCCTGCGCGCCCTCGCCGATCAACTCACGCCCGCGGTCGACGATCCCGTCCGGCAGGCCGAGCGTCGTCGCGATGTCGAAGCCGCTCGACCCCTGCGGGACATCGAGCGTCACGCGATACGTCGGGCGCATCTTCGTGGGGTCGAAGCCGACGCCCGCGTTGCGGAAGCGCTCGTCGACGATCGGCACCGCCTTCAACCGCTCGAAGTGGGTGGTCACCACGATGTGTGCGTCGCGCGACGCGAGCTCTTCGAGCACGGCCTGCGCGAGCGCTTGGCCCTGCGTGGGATCCGTGTCCGCCGCGATCTCGTCGATCAACACGAGCGATCGGTCGTCGGCGCGATCGAGGATCTCCACGAGCGACTTCATGTGTGCCGCGAACGTCGACAGGTTCGACGCGATCGACTGCTGGTCACCGATCGTCGCGTCCACGCGCGCGTACCAACCCATGCGCGAGTCCTCCGCGCACGGCAGGTGCAATCCGAGGCGCACCATCAACGCGAACAACCCGATCGTCTTCATCGCGACGGTCTTACCGCCGGTGTTCGGGCCGGTGAGGATCAAGACCCGCTGCGCGCCGTCGAGGCCGAAGTCGTTCCCGATGACGTGGATCTCGCGCTTCTCGACGACGAGCGGAGGCTCCTCGCCCTCGGGGACCTCCGGCGGTTCGAACGCCTGCAACAGCAGCAACGGGTGACGCGCGTTCTTCAGCGCGAAGCCCGGCTCCGGGTCCGGCACGATCGGGACAGCCTCGAGATCGATCGCGAGGCGCGCCGAAGCGGAGATGAGATCGCAGTGCGCGATCACGTCCATCATCACGCGGATCGCGTCGGCCTCCTGCGCGACCATGTGCGTGAGGCGCGAGAGGATCCGGTGCTCCTCCTCCGCCTGTTCGCTCTGCGCGATCTTGAGGCGGTTGCCGAGATCCACGAGGACCTGCGGCTCGATGTACACCGTCTGCCCCGAGCCCGACGCGTCGTGGACGATGCCCTTCACCTCGTTCTTGAAGGACGCCTTCACCGGGAGCACGTGGCGCTCCGCGCGGATCGTGAAGTACGTCTCCTGGAGGTACGGCTCGATGCTCGGCGACTTCAGCAGCTCGGAGAGCTTGTTGTGGATCGTGTTCTTGAGCGACCGGACCTTCTGACGGAGCGGGCCGAGCGCGCGCGAGGCGTGGTCGGCGAGTTGGCCGTCCGGGTCGAAGCAGCGCGCGACGTCGTTCGCGAGGCGCGAGAGATCGATCAGGGGGATCGTCCGCGCGTAGAGCGACGGCGCGACCTCCGCGTGCTGGTACAGGTGCTTCTTGACCGCCGAACCGGTCAGCATGGTCTGGGCGATGGCCCGCAGCCCGGCCGCCTCGATGACGACGCCCTTCTCGCCCAGCTCGAGCGCGGTCTTGACGTCCTCCGCGCCCCACACCGGCGGCGGCTCTCCCACGTCGAGGAGCGCGCGAGCCTCCGAGATGGACTCCACCCGCTCGCGGACGGCCGCGACGGTGTCGAGGAGGCCGATCGCAGCCGCCTCCGCCCGCCCCAGCGGGGTCTGGGCGCGCGAGCGGAGCGCCGTCTTCACGACGCCCAACTCGAGCAGTTCTACGGCCGAGTCCGTCACGGACCCCTTCCTACTCTGAAAAAAGTCCGTTGACGAGGCGGCCCGACAGCGCTGTCTAGGGCCCGTGGTTCTCGCGCGCAGGGCGGCCTTGGCACTCGTGGTGTCGGTCTGCGCGTGCGAGACGTCGAACGGCGTCCACGAGAGCGAGCCCGCGCGCCCCGTGGCGAAGCCCTCGGAGCCCGCGATCGACCCCGCGTGCCTCGCGGATCCCAAGCAGCGGGTGACCCTCGACGCCGAAGCGGATCGCGACTTCGACCGCGCCGACGCCTCGTACTCGATCGGCGAGGAGCTCTTCGAGACCGGGGATTACTCGGCGGCCCTCGAGGCCTTCCAACGCGCCGTCCAACTCGATCCGATGCACGGCCTCGCGCAGCTCGAACTCGCGCAAGCGCACTTGTACACGGACAACAACCACGACGCGATGTACCGCGCGCTCGCGTCGGCGGTTCAGCTGTTGCCGCGCAACCCGCGCGCGCACATGCGCTACGCCGCGCTGGCCGCGGACGCGCAGCAGACGGACGTCGCGATCCAACACTTCGAGTGCGCGCTCGATCTCAAGCCCGGCACGACCGAGGCGCGGTACGCCCTCGCGAAGCAGTACCTCAAGAAGCAGAACGCGGTCGCCGCGGAAGCGCAGCTCCGCCGCGCGCTCCAGGACGACCAGTCGAACGCGCAAGCGCACGTCCTCCTCGGCGACGTCCTCGAAGCGAAGGGCGAACCGCTCGCCGCCGGCCAGTCCGTGGAGACCGCGGCGCGCATGGTGAAGAAGTCCGCCGTCCTCTACCGACGCGCCGGGAGCCTGTACGAAGTCGCCGGGGACGAGGCCGCCGCCGCGCGCGTCCGCGAGGTCGCCGACGCGATCGATCCGCCCCGCGAGAAGCGCGACCTGAGGCCCCTCCGCAAGGCGCGCAAGCGCCGCGGACGTCGCCGCAAGCGGTGATCTCCGGTCCGGTGTAGGATCCGCCGCGACGTGTCCGAGCCACGCATCGGGGAGGTCGTCGGGGGGTACCGACTCGAGAAGGAGCTCGCGACCGGCGGCATGGGCGTCGTCTTCGAGGCGCGCCACGTCACGCTGGATCGCAGCGCCGTCGTGAAGGTGCTCGCGCCGAAGCTCGCCGCGGACGACGACTTCGTCTCGCGCTTCAAACACGAGGCGCGCATCGCGAGCGACCTCGATCACCCGTGCATCGTCGACGTCTTCGACCTCGTGGACGTCGAGCAGCCGCGCCGCGTGGCGTGCGTGATGGAGCGGCTCGAAGGCCCGACGCTCGCCAAGCTCCTCCGCCAGGGGCCCATGCGGTTCGCGCAGGCGATGAACGTGACGCTTCAGATCGCGGACGCGATCCGGTGCGTCCACGAGGCGGGCGTCATCCACCGGGACCTCAAGCCGCAGAACATCGTCGTCATCGGCGCGCTCGAGACGGATCTGATGGCGGTGCCGAGCGTGAAGATCCTCGACTTCGGGATCGCGAAGATCACGGAGACGCCGACCGACCACAAGACGCGCACCGGCGCGATGCTCGGGACGCCGGCGTACATGGCGCCGGAGCAAGTGGCCGGGACGAAGGTGCTGCCGTCGACCGATCTCTACGCGATCGCGGAGCTCTTGTACGAGATGCTCACCGGGCGGCGCGTGTTCCGCGGCGACAACCTCGACATCCTCCGCCGCAAGATGGCGACGACGCCGCCCGAGCTCGAGCTCGACGCGTCGGTCCACGGGCACGATCGATTGGAGGCGTTGATCTCGGCGTGCCTCCACCCGGACGTCGACAAGCGCCCCGCGTTCGCGGACTTCGAGGACGTGCTGTCGGATCTGATCGACGAGTCGGCGCTCGCGGACGCGTTGGACGGCGGCGGCGCGAACGCGGACGCGCAGACGATCGTGGATCCCGCGGCGGTCGCGTTCCCGTTCGAGCCGGAGAACGAGGACCCGCGCGTCGGTGATCCCGGGATGAACACGCAGATGTTCTTCGATCGGATCGTCGAGGACATCGAGGACGTCGACACCGAGAAGGACGCGGACCGCCCGGCGCCGCCGATGCAGCCGAAGGACGAGGAGCACCTCACGCTGATGCGCAGCCCGGGCGGCTGGAACCCGCCGGCGCGCACGCCATCGGTCGCGCCGCGCTCGGCGAGCGTTCCGCCGCGCACGCGGAGTGTCGTACCGCGCGCGACGAGCGTTCCGCGCGTGGTGGTCGGGAGCCCCGTGCCGCCCGCGAAGAGCAAGCGCGGCGTGTGGTCGACGCTCGCGGCGATCGTCGCGCTCGCGGTGATCGGCGGCGGCGCGTACTGGGCGTGGTCGAACGGGCTCCTCGCGGCGCAGGAGAAGAAGAACCCGCTCATCGCCGACGCGCGCGCGTGGAGCGCGACGCACGGCGGCTTCCACGGCGAGACGGCCGGGCTCGTCACGCAGCTGAGGAACCACCTCGCGAAGGACACCGACGCCGGGTACGTCGCGGCGATCGACGCGGCGAAGCAGCTGTTGGTGATCGATCCCGGTCAGCCGGCCGCGATCGCGCTCTACGTGGAGGCGCGTGCGTTGTTCGACCCGGAGCACATCACGCGCGCCGAGTTCGACAAGCTCTCGGGTGCGCTCGACTACGTGCCGGCGTCGAGCGAGGTGCGCCGCGCGCGCGCCGCGCTGTGGACCGCGGTCGGGCGCGAAGCCGACGCCGTGCAGCTCCTCGATCGCGCGACCGCGCCGCTCGAGACGCAGCGCCTCGCGGAGGCACTCGTACCGACGGATCCGAAGCGCGCGCTGGAGCTGATCGAAGGGAGCGACGCCGTCCGCGAGCTCCCGCGCTCGGCGACGATCCGCGGGCGTGCGCTCACCGCGCGAGGGCACACCCACGCTGCGGTCGAGGCGTTGACCTGGCACACGGAGAGCAGCGCGCAGGCGCTTCGGGCGCTCGCGATCGCGCAGGCGTCGGCGGAGCGACCGCAGGCGATGAAGACGTTCGAAGCGGCGCTCGGGCGCGAGGCCGGCGTGGCCGGGACGCGGGCGGCGTACGCGCATCACCTCGCGGCGCGCGGGGACGCTCGCGCGGACGCGATGCTCGAAGCGGTCGCGAGCGACGCGACGATCCAGGTGCGGATGCGGAGCGCGGCGACGCGCGCGCGCGTCCGGATCGCGATCGACGCGGGCCGGGGTGAAGACGCCGACGCGTTGCTGGAGCGGTTGGAGTCGCTCGCTCCCGAGGACGACGGCGCGCGGCTCCTCCGCGCAGAGCGCCGCCTCGCGAGTGGGGATCCCGCCGGGGCGACGAAGCTCGCGGAGGCGTCTTCCGCGGAGGGCGCCGAAGTGTTGGTGGCGACCGCGGCGCTGTCGCTGAACGATCCGAGTGCGGCGCGCGCGGCGCTGGAGCGGGCGATCGACGCTTCACCGCGCGACCCGCGGCTGCGTGTGTTGCTCGGGGCGGCCCACGTGATGCGCGGCGACGAGGACTCGGCGAAGGCCGTGATCGATGTGCTCGCGGAGCTCGATCCGGCGGCGGCGCGTGAGGACGCGCGCTTCGTTCGCATCCCCGACGCGAGCTGGGCCGAGGCGGAGAAGCAGCTTGTGCTCGCGAAGAACGACGACGGCGCATCGGCCGCCGCGCTGCTCGCGGTGCTGCGTTACTTCCGCGGGGACGACGGCGCCGACAAGGCGCTGCGCGCGGTGAAACCGGAGCCGCTCGCGACTCTGATGTACCAGGCGGACCTCGCGCTCACGCGCGGCGCGACCAACACGGCGAACGCGCGGGTGGCGGCGATGCGGAAGGCGGCGAAGAAGGCGATCGCCACGAACCTCTACGCGGCGCGGGTCGCGCTCGCGCGACGGCGCTACGCGGAGGCGATCGGGATCTACGATCGGATCCTCGCGGTCGCGCAGTCGCCGTTGATCGAGATCGAACGCGCCGAGGCGCTGCTCGCGACGGATCGCGATCGCGCGAAGACGGCGCTCGCGGGGTTGGCGGCCCAGGCGCCGCACTTCGTCCGGTTGCGGCGCGCGTTGTACGCGGCGGAGCTCTGAGCGCGCGGTGGAGCCGCGAGGGCTCGGGGATCAGCCGTCGCGCGCAGCGAGGAGGCGGGGGAGGAGCTTCGCGTAGCGGGCGAGGCGCGCTTCGTCCTTCGGCGTGGGGTGCGCGATGCGGGAAGGATCCATGTTGTCCGTGACGTCGGCGATCTTCGCGGCGACGGCGATTGGGTTGGCGAGGACGCGCACGTAGTAGTCTTCGCGCGCCTCGCCGTCGCGCTGGGAGATCGCGTCGACGGCGGCGACGATGTCCTCCGGGAAGCCTTCCTCGCGGAGCTGGTCGAGCGTGACCTCGGTGTCCTCGACGGTGTCGTGCAGGACGCCCACGATGCGCGCGCGCGGATCGTCGAGGGCGGCGGCGACGCGGAGCGGGTGGGTGATGTACGGCTTGCCGGCCTTGTCGACCTGGCCGGCGTGCGCCTTCGTGGCGATCGCCTTGGCGCGCGCGAACAGCGCATCGAGATCGGTCACGCGCCGCTCCGTCGGTGAATCGCGAGGTGGTGGAACGCGGCGACGACCATCGCGTGGTGGATGACGCCGCGGCGGATCAGATCGTCGACCGCGGCGAGCGGGACGAGCCGCACGGCGATCTCTTCGGACTCGTCGAGCGCGACGCGACCCGTCGCGGCGACGGGGCTCACGAGGATCGTGTGGCAGCGGTTGTTCTGGATCGCGGGGTTCGGCGAGACGAAGCCGAGCGACGTGATCGCGTCCCCGCGGAAGCCGGTCTCTTCCTCCAGCTCGCGCGCGCCGGCCTGCGCGGGGTCTTCGCCGGGATCGAGCATCCCGCCCGGGATCTCGAGCGTGACCTCACCGAGCCCGTGTCGGTACTGCTCGATCATCACGACCTCGTCGTCCGCGGTGAGCGCGACGACATTCACCCAGTCGACGGTGTCGAGGTAGACGTAGCGCCCGGCCTTCGCGGACTGACGCGAGCGCGCGCGCCGCGCCTTGAGGTGAAAGATCGGCGTCTCGGCGAGGGTGCCGTCTTCGTCGGCGTCCCAGGGCTGGACGAGGCGGAGGTAGTCGTCGGTCATCGTCAACGCCTGTCGCCGAACGCGAGCTCCATGCGCCCGGCGGGTTCGAGGAAGTCGCCCTCGATCACGAGGACGCCCGGCGTACAGAATTCGGCGTCGATCGAGAAGGTCCCGCGCGGCGCGACGTCGATCGGATGGGAGGGCTCGGCTTCTGTGCCAGTCCAGCGCGTCGACCACCCGGTGATGGTGATCGGGCGGTCCGTCCGGTTCGTGCAGTGGACCGGGGCCGGGCGGCAGGTGCCGTCGGATGCGAGCTGTTGGAGCTCGTGGACGTTGCACTCGAGATCGCCCCAGCGCGCTTCGCTCTCCAGCCGGACGTTGATCGTGGCGCAGGCCGGGCCGGACAGCAGCCGGACGTCGCGGATCTCGAGTTCGGGGCGGCTCGGTCGATGAAGGGCGCGGCCCGGTTCG
Source organism: bacterium (assembly GCA_030426505.1). Classification (GTDB taxonomy): domain Bacteria; phylum Myxococcota; class Kuafuiibacteriia; order Kuafuiibacteriales; family Kuafuiibacteriaceae; genus JAUHYN01. Next base: position 8,435 of record JAUHYN010000009.1, read on the forward strand.
ATCGATGCGCGGTCGAGCGTATGCGCGTTGGTGACGAAGCTGTCCCGGCGGCCCGGGAGGGACAGGCAGAGGTGATGGAACCACGGTGGCCCGTCGCAGTTCTCCTGCGACCAGATGCTCCCCGGCGCCGGGCCGTACCTCCTGTCGCGTCGTGAGTAGTTCTTGAACAAGACCTCGGCCTGGGCGACCTCCCCGATGAACACCGTCGGCAGCTTCACCACCCTCGGCTCCACCGCGATGCTGCACGAGCGCCCGTTGCCCCGCAGCGCGACCACGCGCTCGTCGACGCCGTTCGTCACGATGAGGTCCGCGAACAGCACCGCGCCGACCGTCGGCGTGTACCGCAACTCGAGCTTGGCGGTCTCGCCCGCCTCCACGGTGCCGGGGCCCGTGACGATCACTTCCGCGTCCTCGGGTTCGAAGCGCCACGCGAGCGGGACGACGCCGGGCCCCGTGTTGACGACGGTGATCTGCTGCGTGGTGTCCTCGTCGATGACGATGTTCCCGAAGTGGATTTCGTCTTCGAGGACTTCGAGGCCGGTCAACGGGCCCATGAGACGTTCGCCCCCCTCCCCGCCGCAGGCAGCACAGAGGAGCCCCAACACGACACACCGCTTCACATCAGCGATCGAACACCACGCGCGCCCCGCGGCGCAACTCGGCCGCGTCAGCGGACGTGAATCGAGATCGTCGCGGTGTCGGTCTGCGCGAGGCTGTCGCGTACGTGGACCATCGACAGGTAGTGCCCAGCGACGGTGGCCGTGCCCACGAGGCGGCCGTCGGAGCGCACCGTGTAGCCGAGCGGGAGGTTCCAGCCCGTCCACGTGTACGGCTCGCGTCCGCCGCCCGCGCCGAGCTGATAGTTCATCGGCTGCCACACCGTCGAGGTGGCGACGGAGGACGTCGTGATCTCGACCGGGCCGTACACCCGCATGCTCAACCGCTTCGACGCGCGCGTACCGAAGCTGTCCTCGGCGCGCACGGTGAAGGCGACGGTGCCGGTCCGCGTCGGGACGCCGAACAACACACCGGACGCCTGGAGCTCGAGCCCGAGCGAACTCGCCTGCGAGCTCGTCCACGTGTACGGCGCGACGCCGCCGCGCGCCTCCAGCGTGTGACTGTAGAGCGCGGTGGTCGTCGCGGCGGGGAGGATCGCATCGACGATGTACACGTCGCACGCGACTCGAATCGTGAAGCCGCGCATCGCGAAGGCGCCGGCGCTGTCGTCGACGCGCACGGTGAACGGGTAGTCGCCGCTGCCCGCGACGTGCCCCGAGATGAGCCCGCTGGTCGACAGCGTGAGGCCCGGCGGGAGCTGGCCGCTCATGATGGACCACGAGAGCGGGCCGGTGCCGCCGAACGCTTCGAGCTGCGCGTGGTAGGGCGCGGTGGACGAGGTGCAGGCGGTGGCGAGCGTCGACGTGGCGACGAAGAGGTTCGTGGGCTGGACGACGATGTCGAAGTCCTGCTCATCGGTGTTGCCGTTCGAGTCCATCACGCGGATGCGCGACGACACCGTGCCGGTCTCGCCCGGTCGGGAGGCGCCCCGCGACGACGGACCACATGTAGCCGGCTTCGGATCCGCCGCGCGCGACGAGCGAGTTCAGGTACGCGCGGCCCTCGGTCGGGTCCGCGACGGTGGTCGTCACGATCTCGAGCGGCCCGGGCGAGGACGGGAACTGGAGGTAGAACGTCAGGAGGAACTCGACGCGGTTCGCGTACGCGTCCTCGACCGCGTACCTGGCGCTGAACGTCGCCTGATTCGTCGGCGCGGCGGGCGTACCGGAGACGACGGCCACGGCGCTGCCGTCGCTGCTGAACGTGAGTCCGGGAGGCAGCGCCCCGTCGACGAGCGTCCAGGTGTGGACGCCTTCGCCGCCGGTGGCGCGCAGCGTCTTCATGAAGGGCTGGCCGGGGGTGAGGACCTCGATTCCTGCGCCGCTGACCTCGATGGGCGGTGGCGAGGAGAGCGCCGTGAAGGACTGTTCCGCGCAGCCGGTGGCGGTGAGCGCGCCGAGGAGCAAGGAGCGGAGGTAGAACGAGCGGTTCACGATGAGGACAGACGAGCGACGGCGCGGGGACGGCTCACGAATCCGCGCCCCTGAGAAAGATATCGCAGGCGTGAGCCGCTTGGCGCGGCTCGTTCGTCTAGATTGAGGTCGCGATGCGCGCCGCCCGGATCATCCCCGCGAACGCCGACGCCCCGCAGGCGACGGGTGAGCTCGTGGGCCGGGCGATGCGGGGTGAAGCGTGGGCCAAGGAGGCGCTGTTCGGGCGCTTCGTGCGACCGGTGATCCGCCGCCTGACCCGGCTGGTCGGCGATCCGGAGGAGGCCGCTGACCTCGCGCAGGACGTGTTCCTCACCGCCTTCACGAAGCTCGACCGCCTGCAGAACCCGAACGTGTTCGAGGCGTGGCTGATGCAGATCGCCGTCCGACGCGCGCACGACACGCTGAGGAAGCGACGCTTGTTGAGATTGCTGGGGTTGTACCAACCGCGCAGCGAAGGGCTCGCCGCGTTCGCGTCCTCGGACGCCACGCCCGAGCAACGCGCCGAGCTCGCGTTACTCGCGCGCGTCCTCGAGCGCGTGGGCGCCGCGGATCGGATCGCGTGGACGTTGCGGTACGTGGAGGGCGAGCGGCTCGAGGACGTCGCGCGCGTGACGGGCTGTTCGCTCGCGACCGCGAAGCGGCGCATCAAGCGCGCGCACGACATCGTGCGGCAGCACGTCGACGTCGAGGAGGGCGCGTGATGGCGAGGCTCCCGAACCCGATCCGCGAAGTCCTCAGCGACGACGTCGACGAGGCGCTCGTGCGCCGCGCGATGCCGGCCGGCGCGAGAGTACGGCGGCGACGCGAGCTCTGGGTCCGCGCACAGTGGGGCCTCGCCGCAGCGCTGTTGGCGGCGGTGCTCGTGTTGTTCCTGCGCCCCGACGACGCGGCGGTGCGCGGCGACGACGGCTCGGTGCCCGTCGCGATCGAAGCGACCGCCGCGCGGTCCGCGGTGCAGCGGTTCTCGGATGGATCCGTCGTCACGGTCGCGCCGAGCGGCCGCGTGGTCCCGCTCGCGATGGAGGCACGCGCGGCCGTGTTCCTGTTGGAGCGTGGCGTCGCGACGTTCGACGTCACGCCGGGCGGTCCGCGACGGTGGTCCATCGAGTGCGGGCTCCTCACCGTGGAGGTGATCGGGACGCGCTTCACGATCGACCGGAGCGACGCACGCGTCGTCGTGCGCGTGGAGCGCGGTGAGGTGTTGGTGCGCGGCGAGCGCGTCCACGATCGGATCCAGCGGTTGGGCGCGGGCGACTCGGTGACCGTGCAGAGGGCGTACGCGGAGCACGTGAGCGCGGAGGCGCGCGGAAGCGAACACGACGAGGGCGCGTCGACGAGGGCCCGCCTCGCCGCGACCGGCGACGCAGAGGTACCGTCGATGACGAGCGAGCGAGGCGCGGCGCGCGGGTCGGCCGCTGCGAACGCGATGACGAGCGGACGAAGCGCCGCCCGGGCGAGCGACGCTTTCGACGCGACCGCACCTGCGAAGCACGACGGCGACGAGCGCCGCGCAGAGTCTTCGAACCGTGCCTTCGACGCCGCCGCATCGACGGCGAGCGACGCCGACCGCCGCGCGCCGGCGGACGAGCGCCCCGCCGCCGCGAACCCAGCCTTCGACGCCACCGCGTCGGCGGCGAGCGACGCCCACGCGGCCGCGCAAGACGTCGGCACCGAGCGCAGCGCGACCGCGAACCGAGCCCTCGGTGCGGCCGCGCCGACGGACGAGCGCCGCGCCGCCGTGAACCGAGCCCTCGGTGCGACCGCGCCAGCCGACGAGCGCCGCCCCTCCGCGAACCGAGCCCTCGGTGCGACCGCGCCGGAGGACGAGCGCGGCCCCGCCGCGAACCGACCCCTCGGTGCGACCGCGGCGGAGGACGAGCGCCGCGCCGCCGCGAATCGAGCCCTCGACGCGACCGCTCCCGCGCCGAACGATGGCGACGCCGACCGCCGCGCCCCGGAGCCGCGGCGCGACGCCACTCCTTCGCCTCGCGCTCTCGACACAACGAACTCCGCCCCTCCAGCCGCCCCGTCGCCTCGGGGCTCCGACGCGACCTCCACGCCGAGCACCCCAGTGGGCGCCCCGAACGAGACCCACGACGCCGAGCCCGGCGAGGCGCCGCGACCGACTACCGCGCCGCTCGACCGCCTCGCGCGCGCCGACGCCGCGCGCCGCGAGCGCGACTTCCTCGGCGCCGTCGCCGAGCTCGAAGCGGTCGTGGCGCAGAAGCCACCGCACCCGCAGGCGGGGCTCGCGGCGTTCACGCTCGGAGCGGTGGAGCTCGACGATCTGAATCGCCCGCGCCGCGCCCTCGCCGCGTTCGACCAGGCGATCGCGCGCCGCCTCCCCGCGCTCCTCCTCGAGGACGCGTACGCGCGACGCGTGGAGGCGCTGCACCGCCTCGGCGATCCGCGACGCGCGAAGGCCGCCGCCGAGGCGTACTTCGCGCGCTACCCCAACGGCCGGCGCACGGCGCTCGTCGAACGGTGGTCCCGAGCGCCGTGACGCTGTCTGCGCTCCCGCTCCTCGTGATCGCCGCGAGCCTCGCGTGGACCGACGAAGCATGCGATCCCGCGGCCCGTGCGGAACTCGAGCGCCTCCTCGCGATCGAGCTCCGCGACATCGCGCCGCGCGTGAAGATCGTCCTCTCCGTGACCTCCTGCGAAGACGGGCTCGCGGGCCTCGTCGCGCTGATCGATCACGGCCCCGAGCGCGATCCGGATCGCGTCCCGTTGGATCTCGCCAACATCGAGCCGAAGGCGCGGATGCGCGCAGCGTCGCTCGCGATCGGCGAGAGCATCCGCGCGCGCCTGAAGGATCCGCCACGAGCCCCCGCGCGCGCCGAGGTGACACCGCCCGCGACGACGCCCGACCCTCGGCGCGTCGCGCTCCGCCTCTTCGCCGTCGGCCGCGCGCTCCTGCCGCACGAAGCCTGGGCGCCGGGCCTCGCGGCGGGCGCAGCCTACGCGGTCACGCCGTGGCTCCGCGTCGCCGCCGACGTCGGTTGGCAACGCGCTACGTCCACGCAGCCCCTCGGCGACCTGCGCCTCGACCTCTTCCACGCTACGGCTTCGCTTCAATATACCGACGTCCTCGGCCCCATCGACGTGGCCGTAGGCCCCGCGGTCGAGGCCGGCCTCGCCTCCGCGGAGGGCCGCTCCGAACGCACCACCGTGGGCACCGCCGCCGAGCGCGGCCTCTACGCGCGCGCCGCGCTGCGCGGCGACCTCGCGTACCCGATCTTCGGTGACCTCTCGGTCGTCGCGGCCGTGGAATCCGGCGTCGCGCTGCGGGGCTTCGTGGCGCGCGTCGACGACCAACCGGCGCTCGGCGTCGACGGCTTCAGCATCACCGCCCTCCTCGGCGTCGCGTACGCGCTCTGACGCGCGTACGTCCTCGAGCCGCTCGAGCACCGCCCAGGTCGCCGCCGCGAAGGAATCGGACCCGCTGCTCCCGTTGGCGCAGCCGGCGGAAGTGATCACATGGGCGGCGCCATGATGATCTCCATGAGCACCGTGGAGCCCCCGTCCCGAGCGATGAAGGCGGTGTTTCCGTTCGGCGCGCGGAAGCTCAAGGAGCTGTGGCTGGCGTTGTCCATCGGTGCCTGGACGTGCCGCCGTGTGACCAGGTCGTGGATTCCGAAGCGCGAGAACACGTAGCGGAGGTTCGCGGACTGGGAGGCGCGTTGCATGTCCGACGTCGGCGGGTTGGACGTAGCGAGGACCCGGTCGTCTCCCGGCGTGCGCAGGGTCCGTAGACCGTCCAACCAGACGTCGCGGGCATTGGGATCGGTAGCGACGCTCGTCGAGACCAGCGGAGAGTGGGCGAGCACCGCGCCCGACACCGCGTCGACAACGTACGTTCCGCCGGAACCGACGATCACGAGCTCGCGATCATTTCGACCCGGCCGCATCACGAGATCCTCCGGCCTCCCTGTGAAGTCACCGAGGGTGTCGCACGCGCCGGTCGCAAGGGCGATTCGGATGACGAAACTGCGATTGTTGGTGGACTCGTAACCAACGACGTAAGCGAAGCGACTCGTCGAATCGAACGCCACACGGAAGCGGTGCGGCACGATCCCGCACGGCTCGCCGATCCCGGTCATCGAGGGGAGCTGGAACACGCTCATTCTCTGGCCCGGGCCAAGACTCACGGCGACACGCTCGTTCGGCGCGACGCGGAGCGTCTCGCACTGATGACCCGTCGATGCCGGCGGATAGATGGTCGAGGGGTTCACGTACGGATACTGATACGTTCGGAGCATTCCGAACTGGGGCTGCGTGATCAGCACGTCCCCTTCGGCGATACCGCAGGGGACGTCGGCCGTCGTGCCGGTCTCGCGCACCACCGTCGGGCCGCGGAGGTAGGTCGCGGTCTCGGGCTGCCCGGCGACGAGCACCGTAATCTCGATCTCAGCGGAGACCGGATCGTCGGGCATCACCACGTCGATCGACGATGGCGTGCTCGCGATGACCGTCGCCGCATGACCGCCCACCCGCACGGAGTCGAGGACGAACGCAGGCGGGTCGTCGAAGTTCGCGCCGAGGATCGTGAACGTCTCGCCCTCGAAGACGATGCCCGGGTTGACGTCGGTGATGGCGACGGCGCCGTCGTCCACTGCGAGCGTCAACGGGGGCGACGTGCGCCCGCCTCGTCGCAGCGTGATCGGCACGGCGCCCGACAGCCCCACGGGGACCTGCACCTCGACGACGGTATTCGACACGCTACTCGCCATCGCGGTGACCGACCCGAAGTCGACGTACACTGGGTCCGTCACGCGCTCGTCCGACAGGCCGCGCCCGAAGATCGTGATGTAGGCGCCGGTCGGAACTGGGTTCGGTACGACCTGATCGATCACGGGATCACTCACGATCGTGAGCACACCCGGTGCAGCCACGCGGCCCGGCGCGCCATACTCGATGACCTGAGGTCCATCCGAGACGGCGGCCGGCACGACGAACGACCGCGTCATCGCGTCCATCCCGGTCACCGCGACACGCTCGCCACCGACCCAAACATCCGTGAGCGACTCGAGATCCGTGCCCACGACCGTGACCGAGTCACCGCGCGACGCCCTCGTCGGCGAAAAACTCGTGACCACCGGGCCCGGCGGGATCGTGAGGGCGCCCGTCGTCACGATCGACACGCCACCGACGAAGAAGATCGTGAGCTGACCGTCGGTCGCGCTCGGAGGGACGACGACCTCGAAGGCCCCTTCGTTGACGCGAAACGCGCGAGAGAAGTCGCCCCCAGTGAACTCGACTCCGACGACACCCAGCAGATTCGCGCCTTCGAAGGTCAACGGTAGGCCACGCGCCTGCGTCGCCGGGCGAAACGTGGAGATCGATGGAGTACCGCCGGGCGTTACCGGCGTGTCGTCGCGATCGCACGGGTCTCCGAAGCCGTCACCGTCTTCGTCGGGCGCCTGCTCGTCCGTGCGCAGCAGCGGACAGTTGTCGTCGGGATCGTCGAGGGTGTCGTCGTCGGTGTCGGGCTTCGTCGGGCTCGTGATCCACCCGTCGCGCCCGACGGAGCGCTCTTCGACGTTCGTCAGCCCGTCACCGTCCATGTCCGGATCGTCCTCATCAGCGAGCCCGTCAACATCGAGGTCGAAGCAACGGAAGGCGTCGGCGTCGAAGGCGTCCTCGTCGTCGAGGCAGCCGTCGCCGTCATCGTCGTCGTCGGTGGCATCCGGCGACCCGTCCGCGTCGAAGTCACCCTCGCGGGTCGCGCCCAGCACGATCGGCGCGAGGCCGAGCACGCCGTCCGCGGTGACGACGACGTTCGCGATCTCGGCGTCGCGATGGCCGGCTTTGGAGAATCGCGCGCGGTAGAGGCCCGCAGGGAGTTTCGCCTCGTAGCGGCCTTCCGCGTCGGAACGCGTAGTGACCCGATCCCCCACGGAAGCCGTCGTCGTCTCCGAGATGAAGAGGCACTCCACGCCCTCGTCGTCGCCCGAACTCACGGCGACGCGACCGATGACTTCGTAGACGGCGTTCGGGTCCACCGGGTGAAGCGTCAGATCGGTGAGTTGGGACGTGATGCCTACGTCGAGCTCGGTGCCTTCGATGCGCACTGGCACGTAGCCCGCGCGGTACGCGGCGACCTCGTACGGCCCGGGCGGAATGCCGCCGATGGTGTAGCGGTCGTCGCGGCCCACGACGCCCGAATAGGCGGAGGCCGCGAGTACGATGATCGTCCCCTCGGCCGCCCCCGCCGCCGTGACGTCCGCCAGCGCGATCGCACCCTCGATCTCCGCGAGGCCTCCCAGCCGCACGAAGCCCAGATCGACCGACTGACCCTGCGCCTGGATCCGGACGCCACCGATGCGGCGCGCGAGGGGGTCGACCGCACCGCGGGCGCGGACCTCGAACACGAGGTCGTAGACTCCGAGCGGCAGCCGAGACAGCTCGAAGTGACCGTCGCGGTCGGTCGTGACGGACCACGAGGTCCCGAGCGCGGTGACCCGCGCGCCCGCCACTTCTTCGAGGGTGCCGGTCTCACGACCGCGGGAGACGACGGTGCCAGTGATGAATCCGCCCTCTTCGACGGGGAGTGGAGAAACGCTCCGAACACACCCCAGCGTGGTGAGGAGCCCAGCGACAAGGTAGAGACGCGTCATCCAGGGACGAATCCTCGTCGATACTGCGGGCGGAGTGAAGGACGCAGTCATCGAAATTCATTGAGATTCTCGCGGGAGAAGCGGGGCGGGCCAGACGAGACCGCACCCGGGCCGTCGTTGAACGATGCACCCTCCGCGACGCGTCTCGAGACGAACGGATTGCCATACCCGATCGAATCACTGGGACCCGGACCAGGCGTCGACCGCGATCGACATCATTTCACGATCCGCTCGACCTCGTGACGGACGGTGAGCGTCAACGGTTCGGTCGGTGATGCCGCTTCGTAGACCCGGTGGTCCTGGACGACGATGAGGCGACCGTCCTCGACGATCGTCTCGATCGGGTCTCGGCGGACGTCGTCGATCTCACCTTCGAAGCGGTCATCCGCGTAGGACGGCGGGACCAGCGGCCGCGCGAAGTCCGGGATGAAGTGGGTGCGGGCGTGCCAGGGCCGGCAGTCTTCTTGGATCGTCCCTGTCACGGGCCGCTCCATGCACGGTGACGACGGCGTGTGGCCGAGGACCATCCAGGCTGCGGCGAGCGTCGTGCGCGCGTCTGCGTCTTCGGAGGCGAGACGAACGACGAGCACTACTTCCTGCAGCACGATGGTCGCCTCGGCCGTCAGGCCTGGGCCGTCGTCGGAGTAGGTTCGCGTGTAGCGCCAGACCTGTGAGTCCAGCGCTCGTCTGATCACCCCTCAGCAGCCGCCGTTCCCCGTGACCACCCGAGTGCCCGACCAACCCGTCTGGCCGTTGATCCAGGTTTGGATCGCCGACGTGCACAGGTTTACGTTATCGGTGAACGAGACGGAGTCCGTTCCCGACAACGAGACCGTGCCCAGGCCGACGCTCGTGAGCGCCGGTGACTGCCGGACCGTGAGGCCTCCACCGATCTGGAGCGCGACCGAAGGGTGCCCCAGCGCGAGTGAGCCCCCGATCTGGGCCGAGTTCTCGAGCGTCAGGCGGCCATGCACGAACTGGAGCGCGCGGAACATGTTCGTCGGGAATGTGGGGCCGACGTTGGCCCGAATCAGCGTCATGTCGCCGCGGACCGTGGTGAGCTGGCGTAGCGCGTTGCTGTCGTAGTGGGTCCCGCCGATCTGCGTGAAGTGGCGCCCCACGGTGCGCAGGGCCGACAGCCCGGACCCGTTCGACGAGAACGTGAGGTGGACGTCGCGGCCGACGCTCACGAGGCCGTTCAGTCCCGACACGAACCAATCGCCCCCGAGGTCGATCGTCAGGTCTCGCGGCAGCGAGCGGAGCGCGTCGAGGCCACTCCAACGCGTCCCGATGACGTTCGAGTACATCGAGAGGTCGCCGTCGATGCGGGTCAATCGCTCCAAGCCCATCTCGATCCGTCCCAGCTCGGGCGAGCCCGGGTTGATGAAGTTCGAGAGAATCACGTCGCCCCGCACGCGCTCGAGCCGCGGTAAGACGATCCGACGCGCTGTGCGGCCGCTGCGGTGCGTCGGTTGCTGATAGACGAGGTCCATTCGGCCGCGCACCTCACGCAGGCGCGGGAAGACGATGTCGGGGAGGGATATCGTCGGCGTCGTCAGTGTCTCCTCTCGCACGATGAGATCGCCGTGGATCTCTTCCACGCAGGCGAAGATGGCGGCCTCCGCGGGCGTGCGCACGAGGACGTCGCCGTTCACGACGGACTGCGGACCGGGTGCCGTCAGGCGGATGACCGGGCTGTCCGGCGACGCGCATTGCTCCGCCGCCTCGAGCAGCGTTGCGCCGTCGTTCTGCTCCATGACGACGCAGGTCATGGGAGGCCGCCCGTCGGGGCTGACGCGGTCGAACGTGAAGTGGCGGAAGCCGATGCCGGGGCTGACCGTCCGAAGATAGACCTCCTCTTCGCAGCCCGCGGAGACCCAGAACCCGAGCGGGACGTTCACGTAGCCGCCGAAGGAATAGACGTCGCCCGCCCGTAGGGGCACGGCGGACGAATCGCTGACGATGTTGCCGAGCGTCGTCCACGGACCGGACGGAGAGGACGCAGCCTCGACGCGGATCGTAGTGCCCGCTGCGCCGGTGTAGCCCGACACGTAGATGGGGCTCGAGCTGGAGGACACACGCGTGTTGTTCGCGGGCGTGAACGTGCAGCCGAACCCAGCCGCGGATAGGAGGAGAATCGAGAGGACGGGCGAGGCGCGCATGGGCACCTCGTGCGTGTCGCGAGCGCGAGGTTCGTGACAATGCGCGGGCAGGTTGGGGAGCCTCCAGATCAGCGCGTCGCGATCGGGGCGTCGAATTCGAAGAAAACGTTCGCGGACCACGTGCGTTGCGCGCCGGGGTCAACGAACGTCACCCGAGCGCTGACGGATCCGTCGGCTCGGGGCTGACTCGTCGTGAGTGTGCGAGTCTCCAGTCGCCACTCGTCCGAAAACCATGAGGACATCACGACTCCGCTCTCGCTGCGCTCGGGGACGAAAGCGAGGCGATCCCCAGCGTCGAGCCGAACGAGTTCCGCGCTGACCTGATCATTCTCGTAGTAGAGGCGAAAGTGGGCCGACACGAACTGCGGCATCCCGTCACCGCAGATGTAGCCGACGACGACAAGGTTTCCGACCCGGACGTCCGTAATATTCCGGCCATAGCTAGACGAGTTTCTTAGTACGCGAATCGGATGCGGCAGGCTCGTAGATGCATCCTGCTGAAAGAAGGCGTAGTACGGGTAGCTCCCTGCGAGGCCGGTCCCGTGCGCTCCGTTCACGATCCCATCGGCTGGGATCGTACCGCTAGGCTGATCGAAGAAGGATTCGACATAGGTAACGGCAGGACTCGGAGCGCAGAGGAGTTGCGGGATGTTGGGCAGGGCGCTCACCCGAACGGTACCTGACCCAGCTAGATTTCCGAACGTCGTCACCCAGGCCCAATCCAGCGGCAATGATCGGGTCTCGCCGGTGGCACCGAACGCTGCCTAGGCCGCGGACGATGAGAGTCGTCGCGGATTGATCGGTGATCTCCTGAACGAGACTCCAAGATCGCCCGAAGTCAGCGGAGACGCGAATGCGGAATCCGTCCCGCGCTGGGATGGAAGGAATGTTGCGATTCCACCACTGCAGGATCACTTCCGTCCCGGAGCGCGCCGTAGCCGAGACCGCAAACGGCATCGACGGCAGCTTGTTATCGATCACGACATGAGGTCCGGCACCGACTGTGAACAGCTCCGACAAGCCGCTTTCGTTAGGCACCTGGCCGCCTCCGGCTCCGCCCGGGCACCCTGCGTGGCGTGCCACCCACTGCTTGATTGCGATGTTTCCGGACGCGGCCTCGTTGGGGACGAACGTCTTCACGAGTCTGTCGTTGACGACATCAATCGGCGCTTGCTCACCGAAGCCGCCACCGCCGAGCCGAGCTTTGAACCGGGCGTGCGCCTCGGGGGCGAGCCGGCTGAAGCCAATGCCTTCGATCTCGACGACCTCGCCGGGCATGAACGCTCGATGCGCATTTCGGATGCCCGTAATCTGCACAGTCGGAGGCGGGACGCACGCCTCCGAAACGGACGGGCCGTACACCGTGGACATCGCCATGGCCACGGGAACGAGGAACGTGAGGCGCTTCAAAGTTTGCATGGCGGCGCCACTCGCAACCCCCGTGCCGTATCCCAGTTCCGAGCCTCCTCGGGCGGTGTGCGACGTTCGTTCGGCCGATGTCCGCCGCAGGACGGACATTCGGACATGTTTCCTCACGCGGACGTGTCGCACGCAGTGGCACGGGCCTTGATTGGTGCGCTCGTCATCCCTTGGTCGACACGGTACGATCGAAAGGCTCTCGGTATGCGCGCACGACAGTCCATCCTCGCCATCTTCATCCTCGTTGCAGCGTGTGGCTCGGCGCCGCCCACAAGCGATCTATACGCAACCGGAGTTCGACCAACTGTCGTCTATCTGTATGAGGAAGGCACCGACGCAGGAAGGTGGTCCGAACTCGAGGGTGATTTCGTCGTCGAGGGGGTGCCCCGGAGGATGCAGAGGCCGACGGTCCATCCCCTTCGGTCCGTCGTCCACTACAGAACGGGCACCGAGGGTGAGTTCGAGGTCGAGATCGCACGTGGCGTCGAGGCCATGCCTCGGGCGGTGCCGCGTCGCTGCACCCAACGGTTCTTCCACGCTCTGCTCGACGCGCTGACCGGTGAAGTCGTCGAGGGCTGCTCGGAGGCGGTGGGCGCCCCCGATCGCTACACGCGCGGCGACGAAGCGGTTGCGGGCTGCGACGATGACTGGCCCCCGCTCGTCGTTCGCGGCGACATCACCCTCTGCGCGTCCGGCTTGGTGCGGAACGGGCAAGTCACGCCCATCCAGCCGGTCCTCGACATCGCGCGTGACACCGAGGACGGCTTCCTGGCGGTCCAGAGGACCGAGGAGGGGCAGCGGCAACTCGTTCGCTTCCACCACGACGGGGGCCGAGAGTTGCTGTTCGGATACACACCGCTGCCGAACGACCACGATGGACGCTCGCTCGGGTTCGTCGGCGATCGTGCGGCGCTCCACGCCGACGGCACCCTGTATCTCATCGGCCGGCTCGACGACCCCGTACGGGGAGAACAGGTCGTCTATGCGTTGGGCGCGACCCGAGCGGAGCCGGTCTCGGGAGTGTTCCCCGCCGACGCATCGCTCCGCCTCGCCACCGGTCCCTGAGATACGTCGTGTGGCCGGCTCACGGGCAAGGGGCGGGCGTGACGTGGGTGCGGCTCCCCTCGACCGACAGCTACTTGACGACACGGAGGTGTCTCGGGGTTCGTTGCCGTCGACCGACGCCCGCCGGCCACGGGTTCGGCGGCTCGCCGTTCGCGTGGTTGCCGAGGTGGTTGCGTTCGAGCTCGGCGTTCTCGTGATGGAGCCAGTACTCGTCGAAGTCGCCGCTGCACCGAAGTGCGCACAGGCGGAGAAGGCCTCACGCCAGGAGACAAGCGCTTCTTCATCTTGGATTCGGCTGACTACCGATTTCAGGCCGGCGAAGCCAGTACCCCGAATTCCATGAGTACTGGCGAAAGCCCATCGAGGGTCGCGAGACGCCCCGCCCTCACCAGGATCGACTCGAGGCCCCATTCCCGAGGTGCCTCGATGCGGTAGCCGAGAAAGTCACATCGTCCGCGCACAATCCGTGGGCCCGTCCATCGCTCCGCGAACTCGTCGTCCTCGAACTCGATATCCAACGTTGCCGAGAAGTCGAACGTACGACCCTTCCGCGCGGTCAACTCGAGTCTCTCCAGCCAAGTTGGATGATGAGTGCCCGCGAGGTAGACGGAGGAGTCCTGGTCGTCGCGCGACTGCTCATACGTACCGGACAACAAACGCCAGTCGTCAGCGGACACCACTATCCCTTCGAGCTCGACGTCCCGAAGCTCCGGCATCCTCGGGATGCTCAACCCTTCGATCGTTAGCGCCCACCAGACGCGAGAGTCCTCGGACTCGAAGAGCTCGATCACACCAAGGAGTGACGCCTGGACCGGAAGCCGTTTGCGACGCTGAGCGCCCGAGCCACGTCGCTGCGCCGGCTTTCGCCGGCCATCCGGGTTGGCGAGGAGGGTCAGCAAGCCCTCGATGTCGTCTGCCACCGGATACATCGCGTCGCGGGTCGTCGCATCACTCCCCCATCCCGCATAGATCCGGCCGGTTGTGTGCTCGACGAAGAGGTACTTGCGCGCCGTATCATCGAGAGCGAACGGGAAGAAACCCAGTCTGACCGCCTCGTGGCACCGCTCCAGCATAGTGTCGATCATCGAGCTGCCGTGAAGCTCCCCCATCCCCTCGATTCTCGACAGGTACGCAAACGTATGGAGCCGCATTGGCAGCTCGCCGTCGATCCTGACCGAGTCGATTCGCCCGCCGTTGTAGCGCAAGACAAAGCGACGAAAGTCCTCCGGCAGTCGAAAACCGGCGTTGTCCTCGACCTCACGAAGCCGCTCTTCGGTGAGCGATGGGATGCTACCGAACGGTTTGATCTGAAAAGACATCCGAAGCTCAGCGCCAGGCTCGCATCACAACGGGTTGCACGCCAAGCCCGCGCCCTGGGAGCCGTCCTGCGGCTGCACGAACACCGAGCGCGCCGGCACTGTGAAGTACTCCGTCGTGAACAATGCGCCCAGCACCACCGTGTCCGTCGACACCGCGAGCACCGGGTGGAATTCGAAGCCAGTGGAGCCGGCGGTGTCAAAGCTCTGTCGACGCGCCCGCGCTCGGCGTCGACGATTCAGCCTCACCGCCCCTCGGCGTCGCGTACGCGCTCTGACGCGCGTCAGTCGTCGAGGAGCTCGAGCACGACCCACGTCGCCGCCGCGGCCACCGCGACCGACAAACCCACGACCGCGCCGGTCTGCATCGCCGAGATGCGACCGTTCGCCGCCGCCCGCTCCGCGCCGCTCCCATCTTCGGCCGCGCTCTTCACCGCCGCCGCGCCCAACCAGAGACCGGCCCCGGCCAAGGCGCCCCCGCCCGCGACCCACGGCGCCGCCGCCTTCACGTCGTCGCGCCACGTCGAATCGTTCGGCGCCAGCGTCGCCTCGATGCGCTGCTGCGCCGCGAACGCGTCCACGTCCGCCGCGGTCACGGGCTCGCCGAAGAGCTGCTGGAAGGCGAGGTGGACCGCGCCCTTCTCACTCACCGAAGCGTCCTGTGCGTCGTTCATCGCGAGGACCACCGGTGACGATCGCTGGATCGCGTACTCCCGGCGCACGCGCACGCCGCGCAGGAACAGCGGGCGCGACGCGGGCGCGTAGAGCGTGAGCGTCTGGCCGTCCGAAGGGTGCGCGTCCGCGAGCCGCACGCCGATCGCGTCCTCGAGGTACACGTGCCCCAGCGAGGCCTCGGGCGGCACGTCCACCCGCACGTCGTCGGCGCTCGGCCACGAGAACATCGCGCTCGCGCGCGCGTCGTCATCGGTCTCGGGCGGACGAACGATCGCGTCCGGGCGGAAGCGCGGGTTCGGGATCGCGCCGTTCGCG
>JAUHYN010000846.1 GCA_030426505.1 bacterium
GTACGATCCGAACGGCAAGGAGCGCTACCCGGTGCTCGTCATGCTCCCCGGGAAGGGCAACCCGCTGTCGCACTGGACGTCGGCCGGGCAACTCCTCCCCAAGCTCGACCACATGATGCAGGGGTCGGCGCAGAAGATGATCGTCGTGATCCCCGACGGGAACGACTCGTACTTCGTCAACGACGACCCCGAGAAGGAAGGCGCGAAGCGCTACCAGGATCTCGTCGTGGAAGAGCTCGTCGACTTCGCGACGAAGTCTCTGAAGGGCGACCGCGACCAGCTGTCGCTCGCCGGCATCTCGCGCGGTGGTTACGGCGCGCTGTGCGCCGCGGCGGAGCGGCCCGGGATCTTCAAGTCGGTCTCCTCGCACTCGGGTGCGCTCGGCGAACAGCGCAACCCGGAGTCGGCGCACAACCCTACGAAGCTCGCGAAGGCTGGCGCCTTCGACGAGGGCGCTCCGCGTCTGATGATCGACATCGGCGCGAACGACCAGTACTTCGTCGACGAGACCGTCGACCTCGTCGCGCTCCTCGAAAAGCGCGGCACCGAGGTCGACGCGCGCATCCTCGAGGCGCCGAAGTCGGAGGCACCCCTCGACCGTCACAACTGGGACTTCTGGGCGAACACGATCGAGTCGTGGGTCGCCTTCGCGCAGGAGACGTACGGTGAGGCGGGCAAGCCGAGCGCGCGCGTCCCGTTCGAAGACAAGGCGGAGCGCCTCGTGGCGCGCCGCACCGCCGAGAGCGAGGCGGGCTGGGACCGCGCGGCGTCGAAGAGCGATAGCGCGAACCGGCTCGCCGCGGGGATCGGAAAATCGCGCGATCGCGTCGAGTCCGCGCTCGCGGAACTGCCCGTGCTGAAGGCGCTCGTGCCCGCGTCGCTCCCGGATCGGATCGCCGACCGCGCCGACACCGCGGCGAAGGCCTTGAAGCGCCTCCTCCAGGATCGCGAAGGCAGCCTGTTCACGCCGGCGCACCAGCGCGCAGTCGCGAACCACCTCGACACGATCGCAGGCGCCGAGCGCGAGATGAAGGGCATCACGGCGACGATCGAGGCCTGGGAGTCGCTGCCCACCGAGACGCGCACGCCGCTGCTCGACGCCGCGAAGGCCGCGCCGTCACTCGCCGAGCCGCTCCTCGCGCTCGTGCGCAAGCGGCCCGAGCTGTTCGCGGGGCCGGACGCCGTCACCGGCGAGCGGCTCGCGGACAAGATCGCGAGCCACGTCGGCCTCCTCGACGACAAGGAGATCGGCGGCTTCGGTGAGATGCTCCGTCGCTTCGGTGACCAGCGTTACCTGTGGAAGGTCGGAGGCTGGAGTCACTCGGTCTGTGCGGCGCTCACCACCTGGATGACGCACCCGACCCTCGTCATGAACATGATCGAGGCGTCCAAGCGCGGCGAGGACTTCCCGCTGCACCACGTCTACGACGGCAACGGCCCAAAGGCGCTGCGGCCGACCGAAGACCTCGCGAACGCCTACCAAGCGCTGGGCAGCGACCAGGGCGGCGGCAAGTACACGAGCGATCGAAACGTCCTCGCGGGGACGCCCATCCGCTACGAGCGCGGCTTGCTCCGCGCGATCGTGAACGAGCTGAAGCCCGACCACCTCGAAGGCGAGCGCTTCGCGGGGCGCTGCGATCCGGTCGCGCTCAACCTCCACCGCCTCACGGGCATCGAGACGCGCTACCACTACGCGTACAACATCAAGGACGGCGACGACCTCGCGGCGGTGCTCCGCTCGCAGGGGCCGTACGGCGTCGCGATGGCGGACGTGGAGTTCGACGTGCCCGGGCGCTCGGGGAAGAGCTTCTCGCACTTCCCGGTATTCTACGGCTACGACGAGAAGACCAACTCCTGCCTGTTCCAGGACTTCTCACCGCGCCCGCCGGAACGCATCTCACTCGACCGTCTGCGCTTCCCGCGCGAGGGCAACCGGCGCCCCGCGATCTACTACCGGCCCAACGCCGACATCGCGCCGTTCCTCACGATCGACGAGCAGCGCAAGCCGAAGGCTTCGCCGAAGCTCGACCCGCGCTGGGGTGAGAAGGAATCGAACTGATCAGTTCGGCAGGCAGTTCTTGCCGGGGATGTCGATCGAGTTGCGGTAGCGGATGCGCACCGTGTCTTCGAGGTTGGGCGGCACGAGGATCGTGACCGTGCTGCGGTCCTCGCTCAGTCGGTAGCCCACGTCGCGTTCGAGCTCGAGCTCTCCGCCGTCGAAGCGCGACCCGATCAGGTGGACCTCCAACCGGCGGCCCTCCTCGATCGGGGGGTTCAGCGTGTACTCGGTCGACGCCACCAGCTCGCGGGCGATGCGCGCGAGGGAGTCGCCGAACTCGGTGGCACAGATCGTCTCCGTCACGCAGACCGACTGGCCGCCGCCGGCGCAGCCGTTCGCGACGAGGTCGATGTTCTGTTCGGTCGCGCGGCGCTCGATCTCCCGCGCGAACTCCACGTAGCGCCTCCCGGGATCCGCGGAGCAGCAGTCCTCGATCTTGAAGCGTGAGCAGCTCGCGCAGTGCGTCGCGTCGGGGACGTCGATCACGCAGTGCGGTTCGCCGCGATCACCGAGCGGGACGCAGACCTCGCCGACCGGGCACGTCCCGGAGGCGTCCCACGAGCACGGCAGGTGCGAGCCCGGTCCGTTCACCTCCGCGCAGAAGCCGCCGCACACCGCGCCGCGCTCGGGGCTGCAGTAGCTCGGGACGCCGTCGAGGACGCCGATGACGGAGGCGATGCGGATGCGTTCGAGGTCGACGCGGCGCTCGAGCTCGTCCGCGAAGAGCTCGATCGGCATGAAGCCGTTGTCGTCTTCGTCGGAGACGAAGACGATCACGAGGTTCGCGTCGTTGCGGCGGAAGCCGCGGTTGCACCCGCTGTTGTTGTCGAGCGCTTCGAGCAACGCGGAGAAGGCCTCTTCCGCGCCGGACCCGCAGGTCCCCACGCGCACGTTGTCGGCGAAGCGATCGATCTGGGCCTGGCGCCCGCCGGTCGTCGAGTCGACCCACTGACCGCGGAAGCACCCGTGTTCGAGGCGCGGGGTGATCGGCCGACACTCGGCGTCGTCGAGGCCGACGATGCCGTGCGGGTGTTGGGCGTCGTGTATGAACTCCGAGTAGCCCGCGACCTCGCCCTCGTCGCCGGGACCGAACGACATGTCCGTGCTGACGACGGCGATGCGGTACTCGCCCGAGCCCGCGACCTCGTCGATGAAACGGCCGAAGCTCCGGGCGAGCAGCTCCTGCTCCTCGGCCATGGATCGGGAGTTGTCGACGACGAAGATGACGTCCGCCGGACGCGGGACGACGACCGGTTCGGTGATCACGTGCAGTGGGCCGCCGCACAGCTCGCCCACGTCCGCGACGCAGCCGGTCGAGGCGAGGCCGACGACGGCGGCGACGAGGAAGCGCGTCTTCACCGGGGTGATTCTGCGTATTCCGTGGGGTGAGGACAACCGCGCGGCCGCGGTCCCTCGGCTACATGCGGCGGGGGAATTGGAGGCCGTCGAGCGTGACGGTGTCCTTCGGGCGCTCCTCGCCCACGCTCGCCGGCTTCGGCTTCGCGGCGCTGCCCGACAGCTTCTCGAAGGCGCGCCGGCCTTCGACTCGATCTCTCTCCGCTTCATCGTCGCGTCCGACGTTGAGTTGCCGGAGGGCCTCCAGAACTTCCTCACGCTCCATCAACTCGTACAAGCGACGCGCCGTCTTTGGCGCACCGTTCGTCTCGAGCGACGCGGCGAGGTTCAACAGCGACACGACCGCGAATCGGAGCTCTTCGTCGCCGAACAGCGCCTCGAGGCCCGCGGCGAGCTCCTGTGTGTCCTCGTCGGTGAAGACGTCGTCGGCCGCGCCCTCGCGGAGGTCGAGCTGGTCGACCACCCACATCGCGAACGGGTGGACGGTCGCCAGCTGCGCTTCGGTGATCTCGGGGGCCGTCGCGCTCATACGTAGGGCCGCATCGGGTGCATCATCGCGAGCTGCGACGCGTTGGGGGCGCCGCGGTTCGCGAGCTTCGAGAGCCCGAGCACCGCTGCGCCGGCGAGGACGATCTTCCCGGGCGTCGACAGTCGCGCGACCCACCCGATCGCGCGGCCGAGGAAGCCCTTGAGTCCACCCGCGGCGGCGCGCGCGCCGGCTCCTGCCGTGCTGCGCGCCGTGGTGACCGCAGTGGGGTTGGCGACTCGCGCGAGCGCCGTCCCCGGTTCCTTCATCCTGAAGACCCCGTCGGGGCCGGGAACCATGTCGATCATGGCGTTCATGATACCCGAACGCGCGGCGACTTCG
>JAUHYN010000847.1 GCA_030426505.1 bacterium
CGGCCAGACCGTCGGCATGCTCCTCGGCGCGCGGCTGACGGATCCGAACGACGCGACAGCGCACGACTTCAGCGCGCTCGAGCCACGCATCAAGGTCGGCGTGCTCCTCACGCCCCCCGGCCGCGGCGGCGACGCGCTGAGCGCGTTCGCGCGCGAGAACTTCCCCGAGCTCAACCCCGACTTCGCACACCTCACGACGCGCGCCCTGGTCGTCGTCGGCGACGCGGACGTGAACCCGTTCCTCACCGTTCAGGGCCCCGAGTGGTACCGCGCCGCGTTCGAGGACGGCCCCGGCGCGACGCACCTGTTGACGATGATCGGCGCGCAACACGGACTCGGAGGCATCGCCGGCTACGACGCCAAAGAGACCGCCGACGAAGATCCCGATCGCCTCGCCACGGTCCTGCGCATGATCGCCGCGTACCTCCGCTCCGCGCTCTACGAAGACGACCGCGTGTGGACCTCCGCCACCGCCGCGCTCGTCGAACACGCCGCCGACGTCGCGCGCGTCGAAGCGAGGCCTCAGCGCTCCGCGTGATTCGCGACCGTCGGCGGGACGACGTCCCCCGACGCCTGCATCGCGACCGCCTCCGGGTGCGCGCGGTAGTGCCGGCGCACCGCCGCCGCGAGGTCGCGCTTTCGCGCCTCGTCGATCTCGACCGAGGGCTCGCGCCCGATGATGTCGACGAGCGAAGACAGCAGCTCGTCCTGCGGCGGCGGCATCCGATCGATCCACGACGCGAGCAACGCGCCGTCCACGTGCGACGGGAGCGAGCCGAGGATCCCGACGTCGTTCTGATCGTGGACGAGCAAGCCGGACGTCGTGCCGCGGTCGAGCGTCAACACCTGGAACAGATACACCGTGTGGTACTCGAGCTGCTGCGCGCGCTCGCGGTCGCTCGCCTCGCGCCCGAACGCGCGCGCGAGGATCGACGTGTACGACTCGATCGTCGCCTCGCCCACGCGCTCCGCCAACGCGCGATCCGCCGCGCGGTCGCCGGTGTCGAACGACTCGAGATAGAAGTGCGAGACCCCGCGGTGTTGATCGAGCACCGGGATGAAGAAGTACCGATCCCCCTGCGCGCGCCCGCCGTCGTAGTGTGCGCCCGCGGCTTCCGCGAGCGCGGTCTCGAACGCGGTGCGATCCTCCTCCACCGGGTTCGACGGGTTGAGGTCCGCCATCACGCGCCAGTACGCGCTCCCGTCGCGCATCTCGGTCCAGCTGATGTGCATGTGCAGCGACGGCGCGAGCGCCGGACGCGGGTGAACGATGCACGACAGCGCCGTCGCCGACGCGAGCCGCTTGTCCGGTAGATCGTCGTAGTGGACCTGCGACACGTTCAACGACGCGCGATCGAAGCGCCCCTCGGTCGCGACCCGACGAACGCCGCCGCCGTGCGCGCCGTCGTCGCGGAGCCACTCGACCGGTTCGAACTTCGTGCCGTCGTCGGCGACGCGTTCGAGCGCGGAAGCGAAGCGCGACTGGAGCGCTTCGACGAGCGCGAGCGCGTCGGCGGCGGAGGCGGACTTCGCGAGCGTGCGGGACATGCGCGCGATGCTACCCCCTGCGAGGCCCCGCGCGGCACGGGCCGAAGCCCCGAAATCGACGGCCCTCGCTCCCGCGGGCCGGGCGCCCCTCAGACCGCCTCGAAGACGTGGACCGAGATGTCCCCTTCGAGCCGCCGCAGCGCCGGCATCCCGATCCGGACGCCGGCCCAGACCGCGCCCGCCCACAACCGCGACGCGGATCGATCCGCCCGCACGCGCGCCCAGACCGAGTCCGGCGCGACCGCCACCCGCGACTCGAACGAGACCTCGCGCAGCTCGACCCGCGCGGCGAGGATCCTCAGGCTCGACGGCGTGAAGTAATGCACGTGCGGCGACGGGTAGTCCGCCTGCCACAGCCGCCGCATCGGCCCCTCCACCCCCGCGCGCTCCAACGCCTCCGCCGCGCGGTAGAACGCCCCGCGCGCGTTCGGGAGCGTCACCGCGATCCGGCCACCCGCGCGCAGCCGGCCCTTCGCGGTGACGAGCGCGCCCTCGGCGTCCGCGATGTGTTCGAGCACGTCGTTGAAGACCACCGCGTCGGCCTCGGGGATCGTCTCGGCGACGTCGTTGAAGAATCCCGCGTACACCTCGTGTCCGGCCTCGCGCGCGAGCGCCGCCACCCGCGGATCGGGCTCAACCCCGACCGCCTCGATCCCCCGCGCGCGGCACACTCCGAGGAAGTCCCCGGTCGAACACCCCACGTCGATCACCCGCTCGATCGGCCCCAACCGATCCAACAACCGTGAGGACTCCGCGCGCCGCTGCGACCTGAGCGCGCCCTTCAGCGCCACGTCGTCGAGCGGCGAAGCCCGCGTCAGATCCACGGCGAGCGCCCACGTCCGGTGCCCACACGAAAGGCAGCGACGCCGCGCCCCGTCGGCCACGGTGTGGCGCCCGCAGGCCGGACAACCCTCGATGCCTCCCATCACGCCGCCGCCTTGATACCATCCGCGGCGTGACGCCCGAAGAGACCCTCGCGGCCCTCCGCGCCGAATTGAAGGACCGCTTCATCGAGCGCGACGACGTCGTCGACGGCGCGCTGATCGCCCTCCTCGCCCGCCAACACGTCCTGCTCCTCGGCCCGCCCGGCACGGCGAAGTCGATGCTCGCGAAAGCGCTCTGCGCGCACCTCGGTGACAAGCGCTACTTCGAGTGGCTCCTCACGAAGTTCACCACGCCCGAAGAGATCTTCGGGCCGATGAGCCTCGCCGCGCTCGAGGCCGGTCGCTACGAGCGCGTCGTCGAGGGCAAGCTCCCCGAGGCCGAGATCGCGTTCCTCGACGAGGTGTTCAAGGCGAGCTCCGCGATCCTGAATGCGCTCCTCACGATCCTCAACGAGCGCGCGTTCCACCAAGGCAGCACGTCGCGCACCGTCCCGCTCGAGTGCCTGATCGGCGCGAGCAACGAGCTCCCCGAAGAAGACGAACTCGGCGCGCTCTACGATCGCTTCCTGCTCCGCTTCACCGTCGGCTACATCCAACAGGACTACCGCTTCGCGCGCCTGTTGAAGCTCGAAGAGGCGCCCGCGAAGCGCACCACCCTCGACGACGCGGCCCTCGAACACCTCCGCACACGCGCACGCGCCGTCACCGTCCCCGACGGCGTGCTCGGCGACGTCATGGAGGTCCGCAAGCGACTCGGCGCGGCGGGCGTGGTCGCCTCCGATCGTCGCTACCGCCAGTCGATCGAAGTCCTGCGCGCCGCCGCCGTCCTCGACGGGCGCGACGTCGTCACGTCGTCGGATCTGCGCTGGCTCGAACACGTCCTGTGGTCGGACCCGGAAGAAATCCCGAAGGTCGCCGAGGTGCTCGGCGAGGTCGCGACGGGCTTCGAAGAAGAGGCGCGGCGGCTCCTCGTCCAGGCGCGCGAAGTCGACGCGTACGCGAAGCGCCCGTGGTCCGACGGCGAGGCGTACACCCGCGCGGTCCTCGAGGCGCACACCAAGCTCGCTTCGATCCTCGAGCGGTTGAATCGCATGACGGCGCAGAGCAGCGAGCGCGGCAAGGACCCGTCGCGGATCGCCCAGATCGCGCAGGACGTGGAGGTCATGATGCAGTCGCTGATCTCCGCGCCGAACTGAGGCCTGGCACCGATGTCGCTCGCGTGTGTCCTGTTCGACGGCTACGACCGGGAGGTCTACGAGGGCCTCGTCGCACGGGAACGCGCGCTCGGCGAGGTCCGCGAACGCGCGCAGCGCCTCCTCCCCCACGCCGACCACCTATTCCTCGATCTATTCAGTATCCTCTTCAAGATGAACGTCGTGCTCATCGACGAGCGCGACGTCTCGGCGGGTGCCCTCGTTCATCGGCGGTTGCTGTCGGCCGTGCTCCGCACGCCGGGGATCGTCGCGCTCCGCGATCGCACGCGCCTCGATCCCCAGACCACGTGTGAAGCGCTGATCTACCTCGGCCACAAGATCCTCGACGCGCTGACTTCGGGCGACCGCGTGGTGGCGTCCGAGCTCCTCTCGATCGCCGACGCCGCGATGGACGAGGACGAGCTCGCCCGCCTCGAGACCGAGCTCGAACACCTCGAGCAGCTCCCCGAGGGCGCCTTCTCCGAAGACGAGCGCGACGCCCTCGCGAAGAGCCTCCAGCGCGACATCCGGAAGCAGAAGCTCGCCGCGAAGCAGTCGCGCAAGGCGCAGTCGAAGCTCGCGTTCGATCTCCCGCTCGACATCGAATCGGACCTCGACCGGCAGATCACCGCGATGCCGGGCACGATGGA
>JAUHYN010000848.1 GCA_030426505.1 bacterium
ATGGGCCTCGGCGTGTTCCTCGCGCGCGCCGTGACGGAGAGCCTCGGCGGCGCGCTGTCGATCGAGTCGCGCCCCGGGCGCGGGACGTGCGCCCGGATGTCGGTGGTGACCGATGAGTGAGACCGCGACCAGTATCCTGCTCGTCGACGACGACGAGATCTTCCGGGAGCGCCTCGCGCGCGCCTTCCGCGACCGCGGCTTCGACGTCCGCACCGCTGAGGACTTCGACAGCGCGCTCCTGTCCGCGACGAGCGACTCGCCGGAGATGGCCGTCGTGGACCTCCGGATGCCGGGCCGGTCCGGCCTCGAAGTGCTCCAGGCGCTGAAGGAAATCGATCCCACCACGCGCGTCGTGATGTTGACCGGCTACGGGAGCATCGCGACCGCCGTCGACGCTACGCGCCTCGGCGCGACCTACTACGTCCCGAAGCCGGCGGACGTGGACGACATCCTCGCGGCATTCGAGCGCGGCGAGGCGCCGCCGATGACCACTTCGCCCGAGTACACCGCGCCGTCGCTCGCGCGCGCGGAGTGGGAGCACATCAACCGCGTGCTCGCGGACTGCGGGCACAACATCTCGGAGGCGGCGCGGCGCCTTGGCATCCACCGCCGCTCGTTGCAACGCAAGTTGCAGAAGTACCCGCCGCGCGAGTGAGCGCTCAGCCGCGGAGGGCGAAGCGCTGGATCTTCCCGGTCGCGGTGCGCGGGAAGTCTTCGACGAACTCGACGAGGTGCGGGAACTGGTAGCGCTGGAGCGCAGCCTTGCACCACTTCCGGAGGGCCTCGGGGAGGTCGTCGTCGACGTCGCCCGTCGGGATGACGAACGCCTTGATGCGCATCAGCCCGTCCACTTCGACGCCGACCACCGCGGCCTCGCGCACGGTCTCGTGTTCCATCAACCGGTTCTCGATCTCGATCGGGCTCACCCACAGGCCGCCGACCTTCATCATGTCGTCGACGCGCCCCTCGTAGGAGAACGCGCCGTCCTCGTCCTGGTGGTACCGATCGCCCGTCGCGAACCACGCGCCCTGCAGCGCGCGCCGCGACTTCTCGGGTTGGTGCCAGTAGTACGACAGCGCGCTGCCGCCCTTCACGAAGAGCTCACCGGAGTCGCCGCCGCCGAGGACCGCGCCGGACTCGTCGCGGATCTGGAGCTCGTACCCGGGTACCGCAGTACCCGACGTCCCCGGCTTCACGGCGCCCGCGCGATTCGAGCAGTAGATGTGGAGCATCTCCGTCGAACCGATGCCGTCGAGGATCTCGACGCCGGTCCGCTCGTGGAAGCGACGCCACACTTCCGGCGGGAGCGGTTCGGCGGCGGAGACGCCGAGACGAACGGTGGAGAAGTCGGTGTCGGCGAAGGCGTCGTCGCGGAGCATCGCGTTGTAGAGCGTGGGCACCGAGAACAGGAGCGTGGGGCGGTGCTCACGGATCTTCTCCATTGCGCGGTCGGGCGCGGGGCGCCCCGTGAGGTAGACCGCCGTCGCGCCCACCCACAGCGGGAAGTACAGCCCGTTGCCGAGGCCGTACGCGTGGAAGAGCTTGGTCGTGGAGAAGTGGATGTCTTCCGCGGTCGTCGCGATGATCGACGCGCCGTAGTGTTCGCACGCGTAGCGGATGTCCGCGTGGCTGTGGACCACGCCCTTGGGGCGGCCGGTGGAGCCGGAGCTGTACAGCCAGAACGCCATGTCGTCCGGGTGCGTGGCGACGGGCGCGACCTCTTCGTCGCCGTCTTGCAGCCACGCGTCGAGAGACTCGGCGCCGTCGGGTGCGTCGCCGTTGGCGACGACGAGGCGGACGTGCGGGCGCTCGGCGACGAACGGGAGGAGCCGCTCCGCGAACACGGCGTCGACGATCGCGACCTCGGCGTAGGCGTCGTCGAGGAAGTACGCGAAGTCGTCGGGGCGCGCGAGGAAGTTGGTCGGGATCGGCACCGCACCGATCCGCATCGCGCCGAGGAACGCGGCGACGAACGCCGGGGTGTCGTCGAGCACGAAGACGATGCGCTGCTCGCGGCGCACGCCCATCGCACGCAGGCGCGCCGCCACGCGATGCACCTGCTTCGACAACGCACCGTACGTGACGCGCTCGCCCTCGTGCGTGATGATCGCCGTACGCTCGGCGCGGCCCGCTTCGAGGTTGCGATCGAGGAGGAGGCTCGCGTTCGCGTCGGCGCGCATGTCGCGCCACGGTAGCGAAGTCACACGTCGTCGTCGACCTCGGCCAGAGCGCCGTCTTCGCGGGCCGGCGACAGTTGTCCGCCCTGCACGTCGACGAGCGCGAGTGCGCCGGAGCTGGACTCGACGCCGAGGCGCTCGTGGATGACGTCGATTGCCTGCCGCGCCGCGACGCGCGTCCCGTTGAGGCGCGGCCGACGCGCGCGCGCCTCGAGCGCCGCGACCGAACGCACCGTCCCGACGCGCGCGAGCGTCCGAATGATCTCGATCTCGCGATCGAACTTCTCGCTCTGCGTGAGGAGCGCGATCAGGTCGTCTTCGACGGGCTGCCCGAGCGCCTCGAGGAACAGCGCGGCGAGCGCGCGGTCGTCGATCTCCTTCGCGCTGTCGTGCCAGCGGCGCGCCGCCGCCGCCGCACGATCCGGATCGCGGAGTCGCTTCGCGGCGCGCGCTTCGACCGCGGGGTGTTCGGTCGCATCGATGATCGCGCTGGCGACCGCTTCGGCTTCGGCCGTCGCTCCGAACGCATCGAGCATCGCTTCCGCGAGCGCGTCGCGCACGGCGGGATCCGGCTCGGCTTCGAAGCGGCGCGCGATCGACTGCGAAGACACGCGGCCGTCGCCCATCGCGCGCACGGCGTCCACCGCGAAGCGAATCGCGCACGGCACGTCCTCGGACGCGGACGGCGAGAACGTCAACATGCCGTCGCGGAGTCGGAGCTTCGAGCCGGTCGTCGAGAACAGCGCGACCCACGCGACGCGCGCTTCGGGTCCGAGCATGACGAGCTGCTGCGCGCGCGGGCCGATGGTCTTCAGTCGCGATGCGAACTGTCGCGCCGTCGTCGCGCCCGCGTCGTCGTCGGGCGCGGAGGCCTCGCGCGCGAGGTAGGCGTCGATGGCCCAGGGCTGACGCGACTCGATCGTCACCGCGCCGCGGAGCGCGTCGACCTCGACGTCGTACTGCTCGATGTCGCGCGCGACGCATCGCACTCGGACGCCGTCGACCGCACCGGTGACCTCCGTGCCCGCGCGGGTGAGTCCGAGGGTCGCGGCGACGGCGTCGAGGACGGGGTCTTCGACGCGCAGGGGGAACAACGCGCGGACGCGCTCGAGCGGCGCCGGGAGGCGGCGGCGGACGTCGAGGAACCTCCGGAGCCCCTTGAAGGACACGGCGCCGAGCGCGAGCCCGACGAGGACCAGGAACGCCGCCTCCATGGCGACATCATAGGATCGATCGGGCCGGGGTGAACTCCGGTATGATGGTTCGGTGGCGGACGCGGATCCCATCCAGCGCGCGATGCGGATCTTCGAGCGCCGGTTGGGGCGGCGCGTCGGAGCGATCGCGACGCTCGGTGGCGTGGCGGGCGCCGGCCTCTTCGGTGCGGCGCGCCTGCTCGAACTCACGGCGACGCCGTACACCCAGGTGACGCTCGCGTTCGCGGCCGGTCTCGCGTTGGGGCCCGTGGCGGATCGCGTCGCTCGACGGATCGCGCGCCGTCGGATGCAGCGCGCGCTCGAGGCGGAGGCCACGATCGACAGCGACGCGCCGATCGATCTGCGTCGCCGCCTCCGCGCGGAGACGATGGCGTCCAGCGAAGAGACGACGAGCGTCGCGTGGCCGCTCACGCGCATCGCCGTGCTGTCGATCGTGAGTTGGTTGTGGCTGTTCGGCCTCGTGCTCGGCGACGACACGTTGGAGATCGTCGGCAAGGCGCTCAGCTTCCTTATGGTCCACGCCGGTCCGGCGCTCGCGTTGTTCGCGTTCGCCGCGCATCGTCAGGGCCGCGCGCTCGCGCGACCGCTCGCCGAACGCAAGCGCAGCGCGCTCACCGCGGGCGCGATGGCCGGCGCGATGATCCTCCCCGCGCTCACCTCGCCGCTCGGCTTCGTCGGCGGCCTCGCTGCGAGCGCGCTCGGCTTCGGGCTCGCGGGCGCGCTCGTGATGGTGCCCGTGTCGTGGTGGATGCGTCAGCGCACGCGCCGTGAACGCATCGCGCTGTCGCAGATCGCGCTCCCGCCGACGGCCTCCGACTCCGAGGACGTGCGCGCCCTGCTGCGCTCCACGATCGAGTGGCGCGATGGCCCCCCCGAGCT
>JAUHYN010000849.1 GCA_030426505.1 bacterium
GGCGAGACCGAGACCGACGCCATCAGGCCGCTGTCGTTGTAGACCTCGGTGCCGCCCGCGGCGGTGATCGTCACGTTCGTCGCGTTGGAGACGTTCCACTCGAGGGTCGAGCTGTCGCCCGGGTCGATCGTGTTCGGGCGCGCCATGAAGCTGACGACGACCGGGTTCGGATCGACCGTGACCGTCGTGGTGTTCATGACCATCCCGCCCGCGCCGGTGGCGACGAGCGTGTAGACGGTCGTGTCGGCCGGCATCACCGTCTGGCTGCCGGTCGGGCCGCCCGCGTCGACGATCGTCGCGCCGCCCGCGTCCGTGATGGTGACGCTGTCGGCGTTCTGGGTCGTCCAGGACAGCGTCGAGCTGTCGCCGGGCGCGATCGTGGTCGGGAGCGCCATGAAGGACGTGATCATGGGCGTGTTCGTGTTGCCCATGACGGTGACCATCACGCTGCGGGTGATGGGACCGCCCGCGCCGTCGGCCGTGAGCGTGAACTTCGTGTCGGCCGAGATGGGCGCACTCGTCGCGGAGCCGGTGGCGTCCGTCGAGTTGACGAGCTCACCGCCCGGTTCGGCGGTGATGGTGATCTTCGTCGCGTTGGACGTCGTCCAAGCGAGGTTCGTGGTGCCGCCGGAGGCGACGACCAGAGGCGTGGCCGAGAAGGCCGTGATTTCGACGTCTTCGTCTCCGCCTGAACAGGCGCCGAGACCGACGACGAACGGGACGAGTGCGATACATGTGCGTGCGAGTCGTGTGTTCATCGAGCTAAAAATCTCCCCCGAAAAGTTTCCGGAAGGCGGGAATATAGGGATGGGACCCAGCCTTGGCTACCGTTTTCCGGGACGTGAGCCGCGCCGGGTGGGCTTTTGCCCCGGCCCCAGCGCGAGGCTGATCGACGGGTCAGGGGGTCAGGCGGAGCTCGAGGAAGTAGCTCGTCTCTTGGGTGTCCTGCCAGCCCTGGACCCGGACGTAGTAGGTCCGCCCAGAGGGGCCGCCCGGGACCAGCGCCATGTTCAGGGCCGAACACCACACGTTGTTGGGGTTGTCGACGTCGTCGTTGAAGGCCAGCTCGCCGGTGTTCGGCATCGTCGCCTCCGTACCCGCCGCCTCCAAAAACAACCGCGTATCGGTGGTTTGCGAGTCGCACGACGTCGGCTGCCCCGCCTGCGAGTACGTCCGCGCCGACAGCCTGAGGTTCTGGTTCGCGGGGACCGTGAAGCTGTAGACGTCATCGTCGCCGGACGGCGAGTTCGCGCCCTGCACGTTCACGAGCCCGACCCCGTTGAGCCCCGACGCGTTCGCCGTGGCCTGCGTCCCGTTCGGCTCGATCTCGGGGAACAGTCCACTCTCCAGCTGACACGTCGGGCTGCACCCGTCGCCCGCCGCGCCGTTGTTGTCGTCGCACTGCTCGTTCGCGAGCGACTCGAGTAGCCCGTTGCCGCAGGACGGGTCTCGGATCGTCACCACGACGTCGACCGATCCGGCCGCGCCGTTCTCCGACCGGACGACCACGTAGTGCCGCTGTGCCGGGCGGTTCAGCCCGAACGCGTCGTCCGGGTAGAGGACGGCGCCGCACGTCCCGGCCGCGCCCATCGGGCCGCCGCCGGTCGCTGAGCCGAGGAGCGCGGCGTCGCTCCCATACAGATCCACCGCGGTGTCCACGACGTCGCACGCGCCGCCCGCTTCGTTCGCGCGCGCGGCGATCGCCTGGCCGGCGCGGTCGAGGTCCACGGCGATCACCGCGATCCCGTCGGCCGGCACCATCACCGTGCGCGTCGCCGGTGACATCGCCGCGGTGACCGGCGCGCCGAACTCGAACATGCAGGCCGCGTCGCAGCCGTCGCCCGGCGTAGTGTTGCCGTCGTCGCACTGCTCGCCCGACTCGAGGGAGCCGTCGCCGCAGCTCGGTCCGAAGACCTCGGCGTTCAGGACGTACGCGCCCGCGCCCGCGCCGCCGCTGTCGACGACCAGGAAGTAGCGCCCCATCGGCAGCGCCGCGGCCAGGGTGTCGCTCGTGGGGTCGATGCGCGAGCAGGTGTCCACGCCGTCGTCGTCGTCGAAGACCAGCGGCGTCGTGCCGTCGGTGTCGAGGAGCGTGAGCTGCGTGTCGACGCCGCAGTAGCCCGGTCCATTGTTCGTCTCCGCGAACACCGCGCCTCCCGCGGGGACGTCCACCGCGTAGACGTCGACGTCGTTCGCCGCGGCGAGCCCGGCCGAGACGTCGCGCCCCGCGAGGACCATCGCGGTCGCGGTCGTGTCGTTCGGTTCGATCTCCGCGACGCCGTCCACGACGGTCTGCACCGCGCGCACTTCGCCGCCGCCGCTCACGGCGATCAGCTCGTATGCGGTCGTGACCGACGCGGTGGTGGTGACCATCCCCGACGGGTCGACCGTGGACGTGTCGCGATCGATCGGCGTGAAGCCGGAGACCGGCGCGCCGTTCGCGAGGAGCGTCAGCTGCGCGACGTCCGTCGCGGCGTAGTCGAGCATCACGCTCGAGCTCCCCGAGATGAGCAGGGGCGTCGCGGTGAACGTGGTGATCTGCGGCGCGACGTGTCCGTATACGTCGACCTGCGCCGACGCGGTCCCGAACGTGTTCTGAGCGACCAACGTGAACTGCGTCGCGGTCGCGGTCACGACGACCTCGGTGCTCCCGACCGCCGGCCCGTCCGTCTCGAAGAACACCGTCGCGCCGCGCGCGGAGATCGTGAGCGCGCGGGTGTTCCGCACCTCCCACGACAACGTCACGCGGTCGCCGATGCCGAGCGGGTTGGGCGCAGCCTCGAGCGCCACCACCGAGGGCGCCGCGGGGGCCTCGATCGTGACGGCCACAGAAGCGGTCGCGGTGCCGTTGTCGTTCCGCGCGGTGAGGACGTACTCGGTGTCCTCGGTCGGAGAGACGCTCTGCGTCCCGCTCAGCTCCGCGCCGCCGTACACCTCGCCGCCCCCGACCGCGGCGATGCGGACGTCGGTCGCGCCGAGCACCTCCCACGAGAGCGTCGAAGACTCACCCGCGAAGATCGACTCCGGCCGCGCCTCGAACGAGGTCACGCGCGGCGCCGTCCCGATCACGGTGACGTCCGCGGTCGCCGTGACTTCACCGCCGGGGCCGCGCGCCGTGAGCGTGTACTGCTGCGTCGACGCGGGGGACACCGGCATCGTGTCGTCCGGCGAGCCGCCCTCGACCACGAGCGCGCCGTCGCCGTCCACGATGTCGACCTCGGTCGCGTTGGTCGTCGCCCAGCGTAGGAGCGTGCGCTCGCCTTCGCGCACTTCGTCGGGCGCGACCGTGAACTCGTCGATCACCGGCGCCGGGAAATTCACCCGCACCAACACACTCGCGCCGATCTCCGAACCGTCGACGCCCTTCGCGCGCAGAACGAACACGGTGTGGTCGTCGATCGCGTTGGTCTCGATCGAGCCCTCCGGCTTCGGGCTGTCGGTGAGGAGGTTCGAGCGGCCCTGCGGCGCGATCGATACGCTCGTCACGCGCAGCACGTTCCAGGTCAGCGTGGTCTTCGCGCCCGGCTCGACGAAGAGCTCCTGCGCCGTGAACTCCACGATCTCCGGTCTCGTCGGATCCGTCTGGGATGAACACGCCGTGACGAGGAGCGCGAGCGCGATGGTCGACCGACGCATCACTCGACCGTGACGCTCTTGGCGAGGTTGCGAGGCTGGTCGACGTCCGTCCCGCGCAGATCCGCGATGTGGTACGCGATGAGCTGCAGCGGCACGACGGTGATGATCGGATCGATCAGCGGGTCGTTCGAAGGCACGAGGAACACGTCGTCCGCGATCTCGGCGATCTTCGAGTCACCCTCCGTCGCGATGATGATCAGCTTCCCGTCGCGCGCGCGCACCTCTTCGAGGTTCGACACCGTCTTCTCGTAGAACGGCCCGGTCGTCGCGACGGCGACGGTCGGCATGTGCTCGTCGATCAGCGCGATGGGCCCGTGCTTCATCTCGCCCGCCGAGTAGCCCTCCGCGTGGATGTACGAGATCTCCTTGAGCTTGAGCGCGCCTTCCAGCGCGATCGGGTAGTTCGGCCCGCGCCCGAGGTAGAGGAAGTCGCGCGCCTTGAAGTACCGACGCGCGATCGAGATCAGCGAAGCCTCGCGCGACAGGATGCTCTCGATCTGGTTCGGGACCTCGCGCAGCGCGTTGAGGCACTCCGTCGCCTTCTCCTTCGACAGCGTCCCCTTCTCGCGCCCGAAGTGGATCGCGAGGAGGTACAGCGCGACGAGCTGCGTGGTGAACGCCTTCGTCGAC
>JAUHYN010000850.1 GCA_030426505.1 bacterium
TCGCCGGCTACTTCTACGCGATCGGCACCCGCACCATCCCGACCGAGCTCGGCAAGGATCGCGCGCGCCTCCGCATCGTCTCGACCGGTCGCAGCTCGATCATCGACCCCGAGACCTCCGAAGAGATCCCGCTCGACATCGGCACCACGCTGTTCGAGGGCTCGGCGCGCGCCGTCGCCGTCGGCACGTCGCCGTTCTACGGCTACGGGATGAAGGTGCTGCCGTACGCGCTCCGGCGGAGCGACCGCTTCCACCTGCGCATCTCGAACGCGTCGATCACGTACCTGCTCACGCACCTCCCGAGCCTGTGGAAGGGCACGATCAACACGCCGGACTTCGTGGACTTCCTCTGCGAGGGCGTGCGCATCGAGAGCACCGTCGCGCTGCCGCTGCAGCTCGCCGGCGACGCGCGCGGCCACACCAAGGTCGTGAACATGCGCCTCGCCGACCGGGCCTTCCGCCTCGTCGAAGGCACCGGCAAGGCGCTCGTCTGATTCGAGGCGGCGGACGCAGCCTGCTGCTAGGCCTCACTGCAACAGCTGAACGACCGCCTTCGGGTTGGCGACCGTCACGGCGCCTTCTCCCGACTGCACCGACGTCCGCGCGCAGACCGCGACGTAGTAGCCGCGCCCCGCGACGATCGGCGGCGACGACGTCGCGCCGATGTAGCCGACCGCGTTGACCGCCGCGAGCTGACCCGCCTGGATGTTGTCGCGGATGCCCGGGTTGTTCGGGAAGTACTGGTAGGCGCCGTTGGGCGACGTGGACCAGCACAGGCCGGCCTCGAACTGCCGTGCGTTCTGACCGGGCGTCACCGCGAAGCCGTCCGCCGTGGCGATGATCGATTGGCCGGCCGTCGGCGTGATCGGGCCGACGGGCACGCTCACGCGACCGATCGGGCCGAGCACCGCGAAGCAAGCCACGAGCGAAGAGCAGTCCAGGATGCCCGGGGGCACCGTCGCGTTCTGCGGATCGGGCTGCGAGAAGTAGGTGGCCACGATCCCCGCCGGGCCGACCGGGCCCTGCGGACCCGTCGGGCCGCGCGCGCCGACGGCGCCGGTCGCGCCCGTCGGACCCTGCGGACCCGTGTTGCCCTGCGGCCCCTGCGGACCGACGTTGCCGACCGGGCCCTGCGGACCCGCGGGACCCACCGGGCCGACGTTGCCCTGCGGGCCGGTCGCACCGACGAGGCCCTGCGGCCCCTGCGCGCCGGTCGGACCGGCCGGACCCGTGTTGCCCTGCGGGCCCGTGTTCCCCGTGGGGCCGCGCGGGCCGACGGCGCCGACCGGGCCCTGCGGACCCGTGTTGCCCTGCGGCCCCTGCGGACCCACCGGGCCGACGGCGCCGGTCGAGCCGACGTTGCCTTGCGGGCCCTGCGCGCCGGTCGGGCCGGCGGGGCCGACGTTGCCCTGCGGGCCGGTCGCGCCGTCCGGACCGACGGCGCCGGTCGGGCCGGCGGGGCCGGTCGGGCCCGGATCGCCCTGCGGGCCCTGCGGACCGACCGGGCCGATCTCGCCCTGCGGGCCCTGCGGTCCGATCTCACCACCGTCCGCCGAGAGCGCGCGCACCGCGAACGGCACGAAGCCGGCGGCGAAGCGCGGCGCGAGCTCGGTGTCGTCGCCCATGATCGTGATGCCGACGTACAGCTCGCCGCCGAAAAGCGACGCGTCGAGCGTCTCGGTCTCGCCGATCGACAGGAAGAAGTAGCCGTCGAACGGCACGACGCCCGTGTGCATCTCCTCGAAGATCGGCGTGCCGCCGTCGGGGACGTCGTACAGCCGCACCATGACGTCGAACGTCTCGGTGATCGGCATCCCGGCGTCGTCCGTCAGGAGCCCCTCGAAGGGCAGCTTCACTTGCGCGTTCGCGGAGAGCGGCGCGGCGAGGAGCGCGAGCAGTAGGGTCGGTGTGAGCAGTTTCGATTGCATGTCGATCTCTTCGTTGGGTCGTCGTTCGTTCTCAGTCGTCGTTCTCGAGCGCGCCGCCGGGGACGATGCCTCCGCGCAGCTGGTACGCGCCGCTCGACGCCGCGCGCGATTCGGTCGCGCCGAGGCGACCATCGAGGTTGTGGGTCGGGCTGCCGGCGCGTCCGCTCGCGGGCGCGAGGTTGATGCTCCGCAGGCGGAGTCCGCGCGGGCCGGCGTCTTCGGGGCCGCCGTCGCGCGGCGTGCCGCCATCGCGCGGGGTGCCGCCGTCGGGCAGCGGACCGGCGTCGATCGTGCCGGCGTCGCGTTTGTTCGGAGGTGTCTCCTCCGGGTTCGCGCACGCTGTCGCGAGGATCAGCGTCAGGGGGATCAGGAGGCGACGCACGAGTGGTGTGTGCCTCGAACCGCAGTCGGGTGACAGGCAAATCTTCGGGTCGTCACGGATTCGTTCGGTGGCTTGCAGCGCTGAACCGTCGCTTCACAGGACCGTGAGGCGCGGCGCGCATCCGGGACCGTCGTGTTATAGCGTCGCCGCGATGGGGCGCGTCGATCGTGTGGTGCTGGCGCTGTTCACCGCGTCCGGCGCGAGCGGTCTGATCTACCAGGTCGTCTGGGTCCGGAGCTTCGGCAACGTCTTCGGCAACAGCATCCACTCCGCCGCCGTCGTCACCGCGATCTTCATGCTCGGCCTCGGCCTCGGCAGCCTCGTCGCCGGGCGCTGGGCGGATCGCCGCGCCGATCTCGCTGCCCCGCTCAGGATGTATGGCGTCGCCGAGGCCGCGATCGCGATCTGGGGCCTCGCGCTCGCAGCGATCCTCCCTTCGCTCACTTCGATCGGCGGCGCGCTCGCTTCGTACACCGTCGACGACAACGGGTGGCACGTCCTCGGCGTCTCCACGATCCTGTTGCGCGGCGCCGCCGCGCTCGTGCTCCTGTTCCCCGCGACGTTCGTCATGGGCGCGACGCTCACGCTCCTCGTCCGCTACGTCGTCCTCGAACACCTCGACGAAGCGGGGTGGCGCATCGGTCTGCTGTTCGGGCTCAACACCGTCGGCGCCGCCGCGGGCGCGCTCGCCACCGACCTCTTCCTCGTCCCCGCGCTCGGGCTGTTCTCCACGCAGGGCGTCGCCGTCGCGCTCAACCTGTTCGCTGCGCTCGGCGCGATGCGCCTCGCCCGCGACGCGACCTCCTCGGGCGTCGCCCCGAAGGATCCGCCGTCGACCGAAGACGGCCGCGCGGGTGTCCTCGGCGCGAGCGCCGGCCTCGCGCTCGCGGGGTTCGCGGGGATGGGCTTCGAGATCCTGTGGTTCCGCCTCGCGAGCAGCGTCCTCGGCGAGCACCGCATCGCGTTCTCGATGATGCTCGCGGTGATTCTCGTCGGCATCGCGGTCGGCTCGCTGTTCGGCGGGTGGCTCGAGCGCCGCGTGGGTCGCGCCGCCGTCCTCTACGTCGCGGGGCAGGCCGCGTTCGGTGTCGCCGCGCTCGTCGGCCTCCTCACACTCGACAAGCAGGACACCATCCAGGGCTTCTTCGTCGTGCGCGACATCCCGCTCGACTCGGCCTCGAACATCGTCCGCGGATCCCTGTGGCCGACGCTCCGCCCCATCCTCGCGCTGTGCTTCGGGCCCGCGCTCGCGATGGCACGCTGACCCTCGCGTACGCGGCGCGGGACGAGGAGCAGACGCCGGAGGTGAAGATCGACGGCCGGAGCCGCGGGGCGCTCAGCTGGTCGATCGCTCGGGCGATCGAGGGGCGCGCCGACGGCGGCGACGGAGAGACTAGCCTCGCCGATCTCCGCGAGTTCGTGCGGGCGCAGGTCCGCGCCTATTCCGGCGCGCGCCAGACCCCGGACGTGGAGTTCGCCTCCGCCGAAGTCGACGGCGTGCTGCGGCTGCTGAACGGCGATGACGCCCGCGCCGACGCCGACGCCGACGGCGTGGGCGCGGGCGCGGACGCAAACGGAAGCAACGAAGCGGCCGCGGCGGCGGCCGGCGACGGGATGGCGGGCGGCGGGAGCGACGCGGCGGAGGCTCTTGCCCCCGCTCGGGCGCCGACGCTCCAGGTCGTCGGCGAACTGGGCGACGAGGAACGGGAGGCGATGTCGGAGGTCGCGGATCTGGTCGAGACGGCCGACGAGGCGGAGATCGTCTGGGACCGCGCGTCCGGCCGCCTGATCGACCGGCTCTCGGCGGACCTTCTCGCGGAGGCGACGTCGCCCGATCACGTCGCCGCGGCGATCCGGAAATGGCGCGCGGTGGCGGGACTGGCCCGCTGGTCGCCGCGCCGGGCCTTCGACCTTCGCGTCTCGGACGGCGAC
>JAUHYN010000851.1 GCA_030426505.1 bacterium
CACGCGCGCGTGGCCGTCGACGATCTTCGCGTCGGTCGTCTTGATGATCGTGCCGTCCTGCTTGAGCGTGACCGTGACCTGGTCGACGTCCAGCCCGCGCTCCTCGATCTCCACGTCGAGCGTCACCGTGTTGTGGACGAACGCGAAGTCGTCGGAGAGCACGCGCCGGATCGCGAGGTCCGGCGCCGAGGCCTCCTTCGAGAACCCGACGGCGTAGATCGGCGCGCCGAGCTTCGCCGCCTTGCGGCGCGCCGCTTCCACCGTGAGGCCCTGCGTATCGGCGCCGTCCGAGTAGAGGATGACCGCGCCGAGCTCACGCCCGGACGACTGCCAGGAGATCTCGTTCAACGCGCGCAGCAGATCCGTGCGGCCCTCGTCCGCGGGCAGCGGGTCCGGCAAGCGCTCCACCGGACGCGTACGCTCACCGAACGTCATCGGCTCGATCACCGCGCGCTCCGCGAGCGCCTCGAGCCGCCCACGGTTGTCGCGCAAGTGCTCCGCCACGACCTCCGCGCGCGTGCCGTCGGGCGTCGCGATGCCCATCGATCTCGACGCGTCGGCCAACAGCGCGACGCGCGTCCGCACGCGCGACACCGCGCGCAGCTCGATCGCGGGTTGCAGCACGAGGATCAGCACGAAGATCCCGGCGAGGACGCGCAGGCCGATCAACACCCACCGCCGCGTCCCGGGCACGCGGCGCAGCCCGAAGATCGAAGCCGCGAGCGCGAGCGCGAGCATCACGCCCATCGCGGTCAACAGCCACGGCTCGAGCGTACTCGTCGCGACGACCTGCCAGTCGTTGTACGCACCCGTCGTCGCGTCCGGCGCGAGCCACCCGACGAGCAGATCCATCGGCCCGTCCACTCAGCGCCTCCGCTTCAGGATGAACGGCGCGTGGACGAGGTCGTCCTTGTAGTCGAGGCAGAGCGCGTACATCAGGATGTTGATGCCCGTGCGGAACGCCATCTCGCGCTGGCGCTCACCGCCCGGCGTCACCTCGTACTCCCAACGCCCGAACGCGTCGCGCGCCCAGGCGCCGGCGAGATCGTTCTGCGAGTAGACGACCGCGTAGCGATCCTCGAGCTTGATGCCCTCGGTGTACGGCAGCCGGATCGTGCGCCCCGACTGCGTCTCCACGAGATAGAACGACTTGTAGATGACGTGGTCCGGCGGGATCCGCTCGAGCTCCGCGCGCGGGAGGATGCGCTCGAGCTCGCGCCGGACCGCGCCGTCGAAGGCGCCGCCCGGGTCGGCGTCGGCGGAGTCGATCAGGAGCGTGCCGCCGTACGTGAGGTGACGGCGGAGCATCTTCACTTCGGTGTCGGTCAGCGCGGGCAGCGACCCCGAGCCGCTCCAGTAGAGGAACGGGTAGCGGAACAGCGCCTTGGCGTCCGGCTTCACGAGCCCGATCTCGAGGTCGACCTCGATGCTCGTGCGCTGCGTGACCTCCCACAGGAGCCGCCGCAGCGCGTTGGGCCGCGTGTTCCAGGTGCCGCGCGTCTCGAGCTGCCCGACGCGCAGGTCCGAGGCCCCCGCCGCGCCCATCAGCAGCGGCGCCCCGAGGCCCGCGCCGAGCGCGTGCCCGAGGATCTGCCTACGATTCAGCTTCGCCGCCACCGAGGACTCCTCGGCCGAGCGTACTCGGTTTGACGGGTATCGTGCGGGCGAATCGCCACAGGAGATCGAACGGTCAGGGTGCGGAGGATCTTCCTCAGGAGGGGCGGAAGGGCGCCTGGCCCGCAGGCGTCAGCCGGAGGGCGTAAAGACCAAGCCCGAAGGGCGCCTCAGCCCGCAGGCGTCAGCCGGAGGGCGTAAAGACCAAGCCCGAAGGGCGCCTCAGCCCGCAGGCGTCAGCCGGAGGGCGTGAACACGATCGGATAGGCCACGAACACGGACCCGCCTTCGGGGCGCGGGAAGCGCCACGACTTGGCGCGCGTGCGGATGCAGCTCACCACCGACGAGCTCCCCATGCGGTCGTCGAACTCGATGTTCGAAGTACGCCCGGTCTCGAGGATCTCGAAGCGGATGGTGATCTTGCCCTTCAGGGTCCGGTCGCGCTTCAGCGCGCTCTCGTAGCAGGACTGCAGCGCCTTCAGGTTGCGCCGCATGACGCTCGCGATCTGCGCCTCCGACAGCTCACCGTCGACCTCCGGGGCCTCCGTCTTCGCCTCGCCCTTCACGGCCGCCTCGGTCTTGCCGCCGGTCTTCACGCTGCCGCCGCCCTCGGTGCCGAGGTCGCCGATGCCGACGCCCTCACCGGAGCCACCGCCGCGCGTGCCCGTCGCGCCGCCGCTGTCCGCGATGTCGACGCCCTGGATCCCGGAGAACGCGTCCCCGAGGCCGCCGACCGCGCCGCCACCCTCTTCGAAGACGTCGGAGAGCGCGTCGCCAGCGCCGCCTTCGCGGTTCGCGCCGAGCACCCGGAGCAGGCCCTTGCCCGCGACCTTCTTCGAGATGGCGTCCTTACGCGCGCGCGCCGCCGCTTCGGCGTCGACCGGCTCCTTCGACTTGCCGGTGTCCTTCGAGGACTTCGTGTCCTTCTTCGCCGGCTCGTCCTTCTTCTTGGCCTCGTCGCCCTTCTCCTCGGCCCCGGTGGCGTCCGCGATGACCTCCTTCGGAGGCTCGGGCGCCCGGTCCGGCATGATCAACCGCTGGTAGTTCTGGTCGATCTGCTCGATGGACGTCGGCTCGATGTACGGCAGGCTCCGCGCGTACGTGACGATCGAG
Source organism: bacterium (assembly GCA_030426505.1). Classification (GTDB taxonomy): domain Bacteria; phylum Myxococcota; class Kuafuiibacteriia; order Kuafuiibacteriales; family Kuafuiibacteriaceae; genus JAUHYN01. Next base: position 2,728 of record JAUHYN010000851.1, read on the forward strand.
ATCTGCAGCAGCGCGACCACCACGAAGATCGCGGTGAACTGCGCGTCGATGTTCTGCAGCAACGACCCGCGGATCTCCGGCGGGAGGCCCGGACGCACCGGCGCCGCCACGGCGGTCTTGAACTGGAAGAGGACCGTGACGTCCCCGATGATGACCTTGCCGCGGCTCGAGTCGTTCAGCTTGACGGCGTCGCCCTTGCGACTGACGCCGCGACCCTCGCGCTTGAGCTCGTCGAAGCTCTTGACCTTGTCACCCGTGAGCTGGATGCGCCCCTCCATCTGGGGCGTGTACCGCAGGTAGTAGTCCTTCCCATCGTAGTCGAACAGGTCGAACGACTCCGGCATCGCGTCCGACGCCACGGAGAACGTCACCTTCTCCGAGGAGCCGACGGAGACCGTCTCGCGCTTCTTCATCTCGCGCTCGTCGACGATCTTGCCCTTCTGGACGATGCCGATGCGGAGCACCTTCGGCCCGCTGGGCCCACCGTTCTTCTTGGACGTGCTCATGTCTCTTTCGTCACCCCAACCCACCCGCGGGTTCCACGAATCGACCCGCTAGAACGGAGCCTTCTCGACGGATTTGATGATCTTCGGCACGAAGCTGTTCTTCAGCTCCAGCCCCTCGAAGTTCAGGTTCGACCGCTGGAGGATGTAGAACGCCTGCGGTTTCTGGATCCGCCCTTCGATCCGCACCTCGCGGATCCGAACGACGCGACGGCCCGAGGACTGGCTGTACGCATCGACCGCGCCGAGCGTCAGACCGCCCAGCACCGTCGCCATCAGCATCCCCTTCACCATTCGTCTCATGGGGTACCTCACTTCGCTCCGCCGGGCGAGTCGCCCTCACCCGCATCGGACTCGGTTTTTGCGCCGCCGGGGCTCTCTGCGGCCTCCTTGGCGGCTGCCTCGGCGGCCTTCTTGGCGTCGCGCAGCTTCCGCCGCTCCTCCGCCTTGATGCGCCGCTCCTCGTTCGAGAACCCGCGCTCCGCCTCCTGGATGAAACCCTCAACGCGCTGCTTTCCATCCGCGTCGAGGTCCGAGCCCGCCTTGTCGAGGTACTGGCTCAGGTAGTCCTTCGCCGTCGTCCACCGCGCGAGCCGGTCCACGTCGGGGAGCTGGTTGTCGAGGTGCAGGATTCCGAGGTTGTAGAGGACCGCGTACGCGTCCGAGTCGAGCGTCTGCGCCTTCTTGTAGGCCTGCTCCGCCGCCTCGTACTGCTTGTTCCCCTTGTACGCGTTCCCGAGGTTCACGTAGGCCTTCGCGAAGTCCGGGAACAGCGCGATCGCGCGGTTGAGCGACGCGATCGCCGCCTCGTAGTCGTGCGTCTCGACGAAGAGCGCGCCGAGGTTGTTGTGGACCTCCGGCAGGTCGTCGCGCAGCTCGCTCGCGCGCTTGAACGCCTCGACCGCCTCGGTCTTCTTGCCGGCGGACAGGTAGACGAACCCGAGGTTCGAGAAGATCTTCGCCTCGTTCGGGTCGATCTCCCGCGCGCGCTGCAGCACGGTCGTCG
>JAUHYN010000852.1 GCA_030426505.1 bacterium
AACCTCTCGACTGGGAGCACCCGGATGAATCGAGACGACGATCTGCTCGAAGCCCTCGGCGCCGAGGCCCAAGCCCTCGACGAGGAGGACGACCGCCTCTGGGAGGCCGTCCAGCGCGGCGACGCCGACGCGCTCCCGTCCGAGGCCGCGCTCGACGCGCTGAAGCCCCTCGACGACGCCGAGATGGAAGACATCGTCTCGGGCCTCCTCGGCGGCGCCGTCGCCTCCGGTGGCCCCGAGGGCGTCGCGGCGCAGGTCGCCGAGGTCGAAGCCGTCGACGCGATGGCCGTCGGCGCCGCGAAGGCGACCGAGGGCGCGGCCGGCGCGCTCGGCGCCGGCGTGGGCGGCGCGCCCGCGACCGCCGAGGGCGCGCAGGTCGTGTCGATCACTTCGGCGCGGCGGTGGGCCGGGCCGGTGGCGGCGCTCGTCGCGATCGCGGCCGCCGTGATGCTGTTCGTCGCCACGCCCGACCACGCGGCGCTCCCCCGCTACGCGCTCGACGTGCGCTCCGGCGAGAAGGTCGTCCGCAGCGACGACGCCCCGGTCGGCGATGTCACCGCCTACTCGAAGGGCGCGGTGTTCGACTTCGTGCTCGTGCCCGCCGCGAAGGTCACCGAAGACGTCGCGCTCGCCGCCTTCTTGATCGGCGACGCCGGCCCCCGCGCGTGGGACGCGCCCGCGCAGCGCCTCGACGGCGGCACCTTCCGCGTGCGCGGCACCGTCGGCGACCAGCTCGACCTCGAGCCCGGGACGTACCGCGTCGTGTTCTTCGTCGGCGCGCGCGACGCGTTGCCGAGCGCCGCGACCGAAGACGCCCCGGGCGCGCAGCGCTTCGAGGCGACGATCCGCGTCCGCTGATTTTTTTCTCCGCGGCGGATCAGATCCGCGGCCCTCCCCACCAACGACGTCTCGAGCTCGACATCATGAGCTCCTCGAACCGGCGCCCCTGCGCGCCCCGAAGGAAACAAAATGTCCGTCACCGAGACGCGTCGGCGCCGCCGGCGAACTGCATCGATCTGCGCCGCACTCGGCGCGCTCTTCTTCACGACCTCCGCGCTCGCCGAGCCGTGGGCCGGCGACGTCACCGGCGAGACGCCGTGGACCACCGCCACCGGCCACTTCAACGGCGACAACGCCCGCGACCTCGTCTTCGGCTACCCGAACCGCAGCGGCCACGGGATGGTCGGCATCTGGTTCAACGACGGCGACCCGCGGCACAGCGCCGTCGACAACACGAGCAGCAACGGCTGGTCGTACTTCTCGAAGCTCAACGAGACCTTCCAGGTCATCCACGCGAGCTCGGCGGTCATGAGCAACACCGTCGTCCACAACCAGCTCTTCACACGCATCGGCGCGAGCGTCGTGACCGGCGACTTCGACGGCGACCAAATCGACGACATCGCCTTCGGTGCGCCCAACGCGACGGTCAACGGCCGCACGCTCGCCGGCGCCGTCGTCGTCATCTACGGCAAGGACCTCGGCAACCCGCTCGCGAACATCCCGCCCACTCCGGGCGCCGCGGTCGCGTTCACGCAGGACTCGCCCGGCATCGGCTCCTCCGCCGAAGCGAACGATCACTTCGGCGAAGTCCTCGCGGTCGGCGACCTCAATTGCGACGGCATCGACGACCTCGCGATCGGCGTCCCGCGCGAGGACGTGAACACCGCGGTCGACGCGGGCTACGTCCACGTCCTCTACGGCGCGAACAACACCGGCCTCACCGGCATCGGCAGCTCCACGCTGTGGCAGGGCGGCGGCCCGCTCTCCGAGACGTACGAGGCGCACGATCACTTCGGGGCGTCGCTCGCGGCGGGCGCGTTCGCGCCGTCGAGCTACCTCGGCCAGCGGTGGTGCGACAGCCTCGCGATCGGCGTCCCCGGGGAAGACTTCGCGTACAACAACCAGACCCGCGTCGACGCCGGCCGCGTCCACCTGATCATCGCGCCCAGCTACGTGCAGGGTGGCTACTTCACGGGCTTCAAGCCGATCACCGACGGCGTCGAGATGCTGATCGACCAGACCACCAACGGCGTCTACTCCTCGCCCGAGGCGAACGATCTCTTCGGCGCCGCCGTGGGTCGCGCCACGGGTTCGCGCGCGGCCCGCGGTAGCCCCACGGCGTTCATCGACGCGCTTTGGATCTCCGCCCCGGGCGAGCTCTGCTTCAACTGCCAAGACGGCGTCATGCACGAGCTCGACTGGTACGAGGGCTCGTCGTGGACGGACGGCAGCGTCCGCCTCGACATCCTCGAGACCGAGACCGGCGTCGTCGTGGAGAAGGGCGACCAGTACGGCCGCTGGTTGCAGTACATCCCGGAGGGCATCGACCCGAACACCGCCGAGGTCTTCGTGGTGGTCCCGGGCACGAACCGCTACGCGTCGAACGAGGGCGACGACTGGCCGGCCGGACGCGGCAACGCGAACCGCTACATGTCCTACGACGGCTTCATCGCCGCCGCGGACCAGCTCGGCATGGTCGTCATCATCCCCGAGTTCGAGGACTGGAGCTTCGGCAACACCTACGACCCGGGCCTCAACGCGGGCGGCTTCCGCGCGCTGATCGGCCGCGACATCCGCGCCGACCTCTGGGTGGAGCGCATCGTCGACCGCTACGCGAACGTCGGCCTCGGCGATGGCACGTTCAACCTCTTCGGCCACTCCGCGGGCGCGCAGTTCGCGATTCGCTACGCACTGCAGCGGCCGGGTCGGGTGCGTGAGGTCATCGTGGAGTCGTCGGGCAGCATGCCGGCGCCGACCCCTGCGAACGAGACGGCGTCGACGTGGCGCAACGGCTTCGGGCAGCTCTCGCTCCCGGCGAGCAACTGGGGCCCGGCGATCGTGTACACGCCGAGCGAGGCGCTCGCGCAGTGGGCGACGACGAACGTCCCGATCCAGATCGTCGCGGGGTCGCTCGAGGACAACGCGCACACGACGGCGATTCAGCAGTGGATGAACGACGTCACGTCCATCTGGGGTGCGCACCAGATGAGCTACTGCGAGGTGCAGGGCATCGATCACGACTCGAAGGGCGCGCACCTCTCGGCGCTCCGGACGGTGTGGCCGGGCCTGAGCTTCCCGGGCGCGCCGGCCTGTCAGTAGAGGCGCTCAGCGCCGCGACGGCGGGAGTCGTCGCGGCGCGAGCAGGGCGCGCGCGACGTCTTCGCCGATGTCCCGCGGCGCCCCCTTCTTCGGATCGCGGACGCGATCGATCTCCGCCTTGTACGTCATGATCACGCGGCGCGCGTCGACGTAATCCCACACGGCATCGAGGAGCGGCTCCATGTCGACGCCCCACAACGGCGCCGGCAGCTCGTCCTTCGTGAATTCGTACGAGCGCCGCCGGCCGCTCGCGAGCTCGTCGAGCGCGTCTTCACCGTCGGCGTTCCGCGCTCCGTACATCACGGTCGCCGGCGTCGCCGCGTCGAACTTTTGATTCGTGCGTTCGATCCAGAGGCGCACGGCCTCGTCGCCCCCGGCGCCGACCACGAACGCGACGTGGAAGGACCCGCCGCTCTGCAACGTGGCGTGTCGCGCGTTGACCGGCACGCGCCCGAGCGTGGCGTGGGGCCGGGCGAGGAACCGGGCGACGTCGGCGCGCGTGTTGACGAGGATCCGGTCGTGCCGGAACCCGCCCGGCAGGTGACCCACGAACTCCAGCGCGTGGATCACGACCTCTTCGCGCTCGGCGCGGAACACGACCTCCTCGATCGTGGTGCGCCCCTTCGACAGCGCGTGCCCACCATCGACGAGCAGCACGCGGCGGCGCGCGCCGGGGGCCCACTTCACGGCGTCGAGCGTCGCGTCGAGGATGTCCACGCTCAGCGGCGCCCAGTGCTTCGTCCCATTCGCTTGGGCCTTCAGTTGTCGACGGCGCGCCTGCGCCTGCTCGAGCGCGGCGACCAGCCCGCCTCCCGCGCCGAGCTCGAGATCGAAGACGACGTCGGCGTTCTCGCCGTGGGCGACCGCGATGCGCGCGCCTTCGAGGCCGCGCTCGATGGTGGCGAGGGTCTCGATCGAGCGGGCTTCGAGCGGCGCGTAGCCGAGGAGGATCACGACGTCGGTGTTGGCGGAGGCCGACGCCGGGGTGAGGAGGGCGGCGAGGGCGAGGAGGAGGGGGCGCATGGGGTCCAGACTACGGGAGTGGGGTACGGATTCGTATCGTTCGAACGCGTTCGCATTCGTAGCCCCCGTCCTCGATTTCGGCTTTCGGGTTCCTCGGGCGCCGGGGC
>JAUHYN010000853.1 GCA_030426505.1 bacterium
ACAGCGCGCGCATGGCGCGGCGCGTGTTCGCGCGCGACTTTACGAAGATGGTCCAAGACGTCGCGCAGGACGTGAAGATCCAGGTCGAGTTCGACCCGGCGACCGTCCAGTCGTACCGCCTCGTGGGTTACGAGAACCGCGCGGTCGCCGACGAAGACTTCCGCAACGACAAGGTCGACGCGGGGGAGATCGGCGCCGGCCACCAGGTCACCGCGCTCTACGAGCTCGTCCTCGAAGAGGGCGCCGAGGGCACGAACGTCGCGACCGTGCGCGTACGCTCGAAGCGCCCGGGCGGGACGAAGGCGAAGGAAGTGGCGCGCTCGGTCGCTCGACGCGGACCGCAAGGAGCTCCTCGAGCTCGTGAGCGCGTCGCAGCGGCTGGACGCGCGGCGTCGCGGAATCGCCACGCGGTAACGTCTCGACTGACACGCCGACACCTGCTTTGGTCGCCGGCGTGAAGACCTTCGATTCGATCGGTATCGCCGTCCCCGAGATCCTCCTCCCCGCCGCCTCCGTGGACCTCACGAAGTGGGCGGTCGTCGCGTGCGATCAGTACACGTCGGAGCCCGAGTACTGGGCGAAGGTCGAGGGCCTCGTCGGGGACGCGCCGTCGACGCTCCATTGCATCTTCCCGGAGGTCTACCTCAACGCGCCCGACGGCGACGCGCGCATCCAACGCATCAACGCCGCGATGCACGACTACGTGGAGCGCGGCGTCCTCGAGCCGCGTGAGTCGTTCCTGTACGTGGAGCGCCTCGCGGCGAACAAGGTGCGGCGCGGCCTGATGGTCGCGATGGACCTCGACGCCTACGACTACACCGCGTCGTCGAGCTCGCTCGTGCGCGCGACGGAGGGCACGATCGTGGACCGCCTCCCGCCGCGCATCCGCGTGCGCGAGGGCGCGCCGATCGAGCTGCCGCACATCATGGTGCTGATCGACGATCCGGAAGACACCGTGATCGGCCCGCTCGCCAACGCGAAGGACGACAAGGTCTACGACTTCGACCTCATGCTCGGCGGTGGCCACCTCACCGGCTTCGGCGTGTCCGCGACCGAAGAGGCGCGCGTGGTGTCTGCGCTGGAGCGCCTCGCGGACCCCGCGCGGTTTCGCGCGCGGTACGGGCTCGGCGACGACGCGCCCGTCCTGCTGTACGCGATGGGCGACGGCAACCACTCGCTCGCGACCGCCAAGGCGATCTGGGAGAAGGTGAAGGCGGACGCCGGCCCGGACGACCCGCGGCGCTACGCGCTGGTGGAGCTCGTCAACGTGCATGACGCTTCGCTCGAGTTCGAGCCGATTCACCGCGTGTTGTTCGACGTGCAGGGCGGCTTCGACGTCGTGGGTGCGCTCGCGGAGTACGGCGGCGTGGAGGTGTCGAAGGTGGACTCGCTCGACGCGATGACCGCGGCGGTCGACGCCGACGCGCAGAGCGTCGGGATCATCGACGCCGACGGCTACCGCGTGGGCCGCATCCGCGCGCCGAAGGGCAACCTCGCCGTGTCGACGCTTCAGCCGTTCCTCAGCGAGCTCGAGGAGGCGAAGCGCTTCCGCGAGGTCGACTACGTCCACGGCACGGAGGCGACGGACCGCCTCGGCAAGCGCGCCGGGAATCTGGGCTTCTTCCTCCCCGGGATGGATAAGAGCGATCTGTTCAAGAGCGTCGCGCTGGACGGCGCGCTCCCGCGCAAGACGTTCTCGATGGGCGAGGCGGACGAGAAGCGCTTCTACATGGAGGCGCGGAGGCTCTCGTGAGCGAGTCGAACTCTTCGGCGCGGTGATCAGCCCTTCTTCACGGACCAGATGCCGCCGCCGCGGCAAGCGATGAAGAGGAACGCGAAGCAGTACACGACCGCGAGCTCGCCCTTGTTCATCGCCGGGAGGAAGCCGGAGCCGAGCTGGAACTTCCAGTGGAACTGGACGTACGCGACGGCCATCGTGCCGCTCGCGAGGAACGCGGCGATCGACGTGTAGGCGCCGACCGCGATCGCGAGCCCGCACACCAGCTCGATCACACCGCCGATCCAGATCTGCGAACCGATCGACGGCGCGTGGTCCGAGAGGATCCCGAAGACCTTCTGCGCGCCGTGAAACGAGAACAAGAGGCCGAACACGATCCGCATCAGCGCGTAGGCCTGCTTCTCGAAGGGGTGGAGGAAGCGTTGGAGGTTCACGGCCGGGGAGCTTCACCCGCCGATTCGTCGCGCGTCGAGGGCCGGGCGGCGCGGACCTGTACACCGGCTCCGGGGCGTGGTTGTTCGATCGTCATGAAGAAGTGGATAGGGCTGGCCCTCGCGCTGGCCGGGTGCGCGTCGCAGTCGAAGGCCCCGGCGGGCCCGGCCGAGGATCGCACCTACGTGCTCCTCTCGACGCTCGACCACGGGGAGCGATCGGACGCGGACGCCGATGCGTACCGCCTCGAGCTGTCGCTGAACGCCGACGGTACCTACACGCTCGTCGAGTTCGAGCGCGGCGAGAAGCAACAGGCCGCCGAGGGGGCGTACACCACGCAGCCCGGGCGCATCATCCTGCCCGAACCACCGTGGACGCTCCTGGTCGATTCGGAGACGGCGCCGAAGATGTTCTGCACGACGGCTGCGATCTCGAACTCCGGCGCGGACACGATCGAGGGCGACCACACGTTCATGCAAGTGACGCGCGGGGGCGAGGCGCTGGCGCCCAGCGACGAGCGCGCCGCGAAGCTCTCGCTGAAGGACGGGCGCTACACGATCGAGTCACCGCTCGGCGCCGCGCCTTCCTCGGGCGCATACACGATCGACGGCGCCTACGTCTCGATGACACCGGACGAGGGGACGCCGCGCACGCTCGCCTTCATTCCGGGCGAGCGCGAGGCGGTGATCTGTCAGGACGCTTTCGAAGTGCAGTGACGAAGGCCGCGAGCGGGCGGCTCAGCGGTGGACGAACTCGGCCTTCACGCGGGGGCCGTTCTTCATGAAGTTCTGCATGCCGATGCGCATGTCTTCGATGTCGCGGCAGCGACCGAAGGCGTCGGCCTCGACCGCGAGGCCCTCGTCGAGCGGCTTCGTGAGGCCGTCCTTCAGGACCTGCACGATCACCGCGTCGATCGCGCGCGAGAGGTGACCGAGCTCCACGTCCGGGAGCTCACCGATCACCATCGGCGCCTCCGAGACCGGCTCCACGTGCGCCGAGCCGTCGAGGTGACGACGAATCAAGCGCTTCGCCGCGACCTCCACGTCACCGACGGTCTGCTCCGTGGCCCACCCGATGCGCGCGGCCTCGTCCGCGTTGACGACGCGGCCCGTGCGCACGAGTTCCGACGCGAGGTCCACGCCGACCAGGCGCGGGAGCCGCTGCGTCCCGCCGTAGCCGGGGATGATGCCGAGGTTCACTTCGGGCTGGCTCATGATCAGCGACTTGCCGACCACGCGCCCGTGACACGCCATCGAGAACTCGGCGCCGCCGCCCATGACCGGGCCGTCGAGGGCCGCGACCACCGGCTTCTTCGCCTTCTCGAACTTGCGCATGATCGGGTGCGTCGTCATGCAGATCGCGGTGCAGGCCTCCGCGGTGGGGAGCGCGGCGAGCTCGCGGATGTCGGCGCCCGCGAGCGAGCCATCGTAGCTCGTGAAGACGACGCCCTTGATCGCGTCGTCGCCGAGCAGCTCGTCGAACGCCTGATCGATCTCCGCGATCGTCCGGCTCGACAGCGCGTTCTTCACCTCGGGCCGGAACACTCGGACGGTGCCGATCTCGCCGTCGCGCTCCACGAGGACGTTCGCGAGGTACTTCGGGAACGTGGCGTCGCTGATGCTGCGCGTGAAGGTGAAGCCGGGGTGGTTCGCCTTGTACTGCGCGCAGAGCTCACGGACCTTCTCGGCGCCGAGCTGATCCGCGATCTCCAGCACGCCCTTGCTGAAGCCGAGCGCGAGGCGCGACATCCAGTTGAGCTCGGTGTGGGCGCAGACGCCCTCGTCCGCGACGAAGAACGTGCGCGCCATCAGCACGGCGAGGATGCGGCTGAGCACCTTCTCCGCGAGCGTGTCGTCGTAGCCGCGGTCGCCCGGGTTGGCGCGGTCGTGCCACGGCGAGTCGCCCTTCTCCTCGAGGATCTTCGGCGGCGCGAACCAGTCGTTGCCGTGCGATGCGTGCTGCATCAGGCGCTGGCACTTCACGACGAGCATGTTGCCGCGCGTGAGATCCATGACGGTGAGCGGGCCGCCGCCACCGATCGCGTCGTTGACGATCGCG
>JAUHYN010000854.1 GCA_030426505.1 bacterium
CCTGATGTTCCTCTTCATCCGCGTCCTCCCGATGATTTCGATCTTCGAGGTCAAGACGCTCGTGAAGCCGAAGGAGGACGCGCCGTGAAACTCTACGGAGTCCTCGCCGAGTTCTCGAACGCCGACCGCCTGATCGAGGCCGCCGACCAGGCGCGCCAAGCGGGCTACGCCAAGATGGACGCCTACTCACCCATCCCCGTACATGGCCTCTCCGAGGCCCTCGGTCAGCCCGACACCAAGCTCCCCTGGGCGGTGTTCGCAGCCGGACTCATGGGCGGCACGGGCGGCTACCTCCTCCAGTGGTGGACGAGCACGATCGACTACCCACTCAACATCGGCGGGCGCCCCTTCCACAGCTGGCCCTCGTTCATCCCGGTGACCTTCGAGTTGATCATTCTGTGCGCGGCATTCGCCGCGGTGTTCGGGCTCTTCATCGCGAACCGGCTCCCGAAGCCTCACCACCCTCTGTTCGCGGTCGACGGCTTCGAGCGCGCGACGCGCGACCGCTTCTACCTCTGCATCGAAGCCGACGATCCGAAGTTCGTCGAGGCGCGCGCGTTCCTCGAGTCACTCCAGCCGAACCAGGTCTGGGAGGTCGAGGCGTGAGATACCTCCTGCTCGCCCTCCTCGCCTTGTCGGCGTGTCGCCTCGACATGCACGACCAGCCGCGCCACGAGCCGTACGAGAGCCGGCGCCTCCTCGGGATCCGCGATCGCGATCGGCAGCCGCCCGAGGGCACCGTCGCGCGCGGCGATCTCGTCGAGACCTCTTCGACCGCGCCGCGCACCGCCGCCCTCCTCGAGCGCGGGCGCGAGCGCTACGACATCTACTGCTCGCCGTGCCACGGCTACGTCGGCGCCGGTGACGGGCTCGTCGTCCAGCGCGGCTTCCCGCCGCCTCCGACGTTCCACTCCCAGCGTCTCCGCGAGATCGAAGACGCGCACTTCTACGACGTCATCACGCGCGGCTACGGCGCGATGTACGACTACAAGGCCTCGGTCCGCCCCGCCGATCGGTGGGCGATCGTCGCGTACATCCGTGCGCTCCAGCTGAGTCAGAACGCTCGCATCGAAGACGTCCCCGCCGCCGAGCGCGCGACGCTCCAAGGAGACGGAACATGAACCTCGGCCGCGTACGCATCGTCGCGGGCGGCGCCGCGGCGCTCGGTCTGGTGGGCACGCTGATCAGCGCGTTCGCCACCGACACGTCGATCTGGCCCTCGTACCTCGTCGCGTTCCTCTTTTGCTGGGGGATCGCGAGCGGCTCGGTCGCGCTGCTCTTGCTCCACCAACTCACCGCGGGTGGGTGGGGCTTCCTCATCCAGCGGCCCCTCGAAGCGGCCGCGAAGACGCTCCCCCTCGTGCTGCTGATGTTCGTCCCCGTGCTCATCGGGATGCACGACCTCTATCACTGGACCCACGCCGAGGCCGTCGCGGCCGACCCCCTCCTCCAACACAAGGCGGCCTACCTCAACACGCCGTTCTTCATCGGGCGCGCCGCGCTCTACTTCGTGGTGTGGATGGCGCTCGCGTTCGCGCTCGTGAAGTGGTCGGGCCGGCCGTCGAAGCTCCAGAAGATCGCGGGCATCGGGCTCGTCATCTGGGTCGTCACCACGACCTTCGCCGCGTTCGACTGGGCGATGTCGCTCGACCCACACTGGTTCTCGACGATCTACGGACTCATCTTCGTGGTGGGCCAGGCGCTCGGCACCCTCGCCTTCGCGATCGCCGTTCTGTTCCTCGTCCGCGGCACGGACATCGCGGAGTTGCTGAACACGAAGCGAACCCACGACCTGGGTAAGTTGCTCTTCGCCTTCGTGATGCTCTGGGGCTACGTCAACCTCTCCCAGTTCATCATCATCTGGTACGGCAATCTCCCCGAGGAGATCGTTTGGTACGTCCACCGCACCGAGCACGGCTACCAGCCGATCACGGTGGGCCTCGTCTTCCTGCAGTTCGTCATCCCGTTCTTCGTGCTGCTGTCGCGGCGCCCGAAGCGTCGCCTCGGCGTCCTCGCCATCATCGCGCTCGGAATCCTCTTCGTGCGCCTCGTCGATCTCTTCTGGATGGTGATGCCCGGCGCGCTCCGGCCGGAGGCCGGCCTCGCGCTCGCCGACGTCGCGGCGCCGATGATGCTCGCGGGGATCTGGTTGCTCGCGTTCACCTTCCTGCTCGGACGACGCCCGCTGCTGAACCGTGAGGACCCGCGCCTCGAGGAGGTGCTCCATGCCCACTGATCGCGCTACCACCTACGAGCACTCCGACGCCCGCGTCCGGCCGATCGTCCTCACCGGCGTGTTCCTCGTCGCGCTCTGCGTCGCCGGGCTCGTCGGTGCGTGGGTCGTCACCGGGCTCTTCGAGAAGAAGACGATGGGCGGCTTCGAGGAGGCCTCGCCGTTGTTCGCCCGCGACGTCCCGGAGGAGGCGCCCCTCCTCACCGACGAGCCCGCCTTCGCGAAGGACTTCGTAGCGAGGCAGAAGAAGCAGTTGAACGGCTACGGCTGGGTCGACCGCTCCGCGGGCGTCGTCCACATCCCGATCGAGCGCGCGATGGAGCGCGTCGCGGAGGCCGAACGATGAAGCGCCTCCTCTCCCTCGCCGCGATGCTCGTCGCGTCTCCCGCGTGGGCGCAAACCGCAACGCTCCCGCCGACGCTCCAGAAGGTCGGCATCGAGCAGCGCCTCGGCGCGCAGGTCCCGCGCGACCTCGCCTTCCAGAACCACGCCGGCGAGACGGTGACGCTCGCGGACCTCGACTCCGGTCGCCCGGTCGTCCTCGCGCTCGTCTACTACGAGTGCCCGATGCTCTGCACGATGGTGCTCAACGGCGTGTTGCGTGTCCTCAACACACTCGAGCTCGACGTCGGTCGTGACTTCGACGTCCTCACGGTGAGTATCGATCCCAAAGAGACGCCGAAGCTCGCGGCCGCGAAGCGCGAGAAGTATCTCTCGAAGTACCGTCGCCCCACCGCCCCCGAGGGCTGGCACTTCCTCGTGGGTGACGAGACCAACGTAGGCGCCCTCGCGGACGCGGTCGGCTTCCACTACGCGTGGGACGACAAGACTCAGCAGTACGCGCACGCCTCCGGCATCATGGTGCTCACCCCCGACGGTGACGTCGCGCAATACCTGTTCGGCGTCGACTACGACCCGCGCGTGCTCCGCCTCTCGCTCGTGGAAGCGAGCCGCGGCGAAGTGGGTACGCTCTCGGACGCGGTGTTGCTGTACTGCTTCCAGTACGACCCAGCGACCGGCAAATACAGCCTCGCGATCATGAACGTCCTGCGGGCGGGCGCCGCACTCACGCTCCTCGCACTCGCGCTCCTGATCGGGATCCTCCTCCTCCGCGAGCGTCGCGCGCGGACGGCACTGGTGACGTCGTGAGACCCGAGCTCGACTTCTTCCCCCCCGCCGCATCGACCCTCGCGGGCGACGTCGACACGCTGCTGTGGTTCTTCATCGGCGTGTGCGGCTTCTTCGGCTTCCTCGTGTTCGCGCTGCTCGCGCTGTTCTCGGCGCGCTACCGCGCGAAGGCGAACCGCTACGACCCGAACCACGCGCAGCCGCTGTGGCTCGAGATCGGTTGGGCGGTCCCGCCGCTGGTCGTGGTCGCTGCGCTGTTCGTGTGGGGCGCCAAGGTCTACGTCGAGGCGTACACGCCGCCGGCGGAGTCGCTCGAGATCTTCGTCACCGGCAAACAGTGGATGTGGAAGATCCAACACCCGAATGGGAAGAAGGAGATCAACGCCCTCCACGTCCCGATCGGTCGCGCAGTCAAACTCACGATGACCTCCGAGGACGTCATCCACAGCTTCTACGTCCCCGCGTTCCGCCTGAAGCGCGACGTGCTCCCGGGTAAGTACACGTCGATGTGGTTCGAGGCGACCGCGGTCGGCAACTACCACCTCTTCTGCGCAGAGTTCTGCGGCACGGACCACTCGCGAATGATCGGCAAGGTCACCGTACTCACCCAAACCGAGTACGAGGACTGGCTCGCGGGCGGGGAGCAACAGCTCTCGCTCGAGGAGCGCGGAGAGAAGATCTTCACCGAGCGCGCGTGCATCACCTGCCACAACGACGCCTCCGGCGCGCGCGGCCCCGACCTCGCGGGCCTCTTCGGTCAGCCCCGCCTCCTCGCCAACGGTGAGACGGTGGTCGCCGACGCCGACTACGTCCGGGAGTCGATTCTCTATCCGAAGCGCAAGGTCGCCGCGGGCTACACGCCGGTG
>JAUHYN010000855.1 GCA_030426505.1 bacterium
CTCGTACGGGGAAGCGCCAAACCAGCGTGTCGTGGTCGTCGTCGAGCCACTCAATGATTTCGATGAATTGCGAGGTGATTCGGTCCCAGATGGCGCCCATGAGCGGATCTATACGCACCCTGAGGGGTACTGTAAACGCCGCCATGCTAAACGTGATCGCGTGACGGAGACGGTCGAGCTCTCGGCGTCCGGGCGGCGCGGTCCGCTGACCTTCGTGCTCGTCGTGCCCCGGGGGGACCAGCCCGAGCGCATCCCGATCGACGGCACACTCCTCGTCGGCAAACACGGTGAGAACGACGTCGTGATCGACGCCCAAGGCGTGTCTCGCTACCACCTCGAGATCCGCGCGGAGGCCCAGCGCGTCCTCGTCCGCGACGTGGGCTCCAAGAACGGCACGTTCTTCGGCGGCGCGCGCATCACGGAGGTCCGCGTCGGCGCGGGCGCCTCGATTCGCGTCGGCGGCCCGGCCGGCCTCGAGCTCACGATCGACGCCGCCGAGCGCCCCACGATGGCGCCCTCCTCCGCCGACCGCTTCGGCCCGCTCCTCGGCCGGTCGCGCGCGATGCGCTCCGTGTACGCGATGCTCGAGCGCACCGCCGACTCCACCGCCACGATCCTGATCCTCGGCGAGACCGGCACCGGCAAGGAGCTCGTCGCCCAAGCGATCCACGAACGCTCGTCGCGCGCGGGCGGGCCGTTCGTCGTCGTGGACTGCGGCGCCATCCCGCACGACCTGATCGAGAGCGAGCTCTTCGGTCACAAGGCCGGCGCGTTCACGTCGGCGCAGTCGGATCGCGTCGGTGCGTTCGAAGCGGCGTCGGGCGGCACGCTGTTCCTCGACGAGATCGGCGAGCTGCCGATCGATCTGCAACCCAAGTTGCTCCGCGCGGTCGAGTCCCGGACGATCCAGCGCCTCGGCGAGACCGGGCGCCGCCCCGTGGACGTCCGCCTCCTCGCCGCGACCCACCGCTCATTGAAGGACGAGGTCGAAGCGGGTCGCTTCCGGCGTGACCTGTTCTTTCGCCTCGCGGTCGTCACCGTCCCGCTTCCCGCGCTCCGCGAGCGCGGCGAAGACGTCTTGCTGATCGCCCAGCACATCCTCGAGTCGCTCGGCGCGCAGGACGCGATCGATCTCGACGGCCCGCTCGAGAGCGCGATGCTCGCGTACGCGTGGCCGGGCAACGTCCGCGAGCTCAAGAACGCGATCGAGCGCGCAGTCCACCTCGGCGCGGAGCACGCGATCCCGATGGTCCCGTCGCGCCCGGAGCCGCGCGCCACCGCCGGCGCGGACGCCCCCGACCTCCCGTTCAAGGAGGCGAAGGAGCAGATCGTCGTGGCGTTCGAGTACGCCTACGTGAAGCGGCTCCTCGATCGGCACGACGGCAACATCTCGGCCGCCGCGCGCGACGCGGGGATCGATCGGAACTACCTGTACCGGCTGATCAAGAAACACGGCCTCGACACCTGAAGCGCCGGACACTTTCGCCCCGCGACGTGACATCCCGCCCCGGTCGATCGCGCGCTCTCCGAGTCCCGTGACGAGGCCCACCTCGTGCATTCGTCGCCGGCACGAATGCGCCGCGCGGTCTCCGCCCTCCTCCTCGCCACCTCGGCGTGCGCGCCCGATGCCGCGACCTCGATCGTCTTCGAGCTGACGTTGGATCCCGAGATCCGGCGCGTGGAGGCGTGGGGCGCCGACGCCGACGCGCGCGCCGCGTTCCCCGTCTCCGCCGTCGAGGTCCCCCCCGGCGTCCGCGAAGGGACGATCGCGGTGCTCCTCCCCGACGACACGCCGCGTGTCCTCGACGTCGGACTCCGCGCGACCGACGCGACGCGAACGCGACAGAGTACGTGGTCGGGCCGGGTCACGCTCGAGGCCGGGGCGATGCTCCGCGTCCCCGCCACGCTGCACGTCCCGGACACGACGTGCCCCGAGCGCGGCTGCCCGCACTGCGGCGACGGCTTCATCGACCCGGGCGAGGCGTGCGACGACGGCGCGAACGACGACGGCGACGGCTGCTCGTCCGGGTGTGCGCTCGAACCGGAGGCCCGCGTCGAAGACATCGAAGCGCCGCCCCTCGTCGACGCGCTCCCGAAAGCGCCGCCGGTCGAAGGGAGCGTATGCGGGGACGGCGTCGCGGACCCGAACGAAGCCTGCGACGACGGCGGCCGCGCGGATGACGACGGCTGCTCGTCGACGTGTACGTTGGAGCGCGGCTTCGATTGCTCGTCCGGGACGTGCGTCCCGGTGTGCGGCGACGGCCTGCTCGCGGGAGACGAGGCCTGCGACGACGGGGGCACCGCGACGGGCGACGGGTGCTCGGCGACCTGTACGGTCGAGCCCGGCTTCGACTGCATCCGTTCGCAGTGCTGGCCGATCTGCGGCGACGGTCGCGTGGTCGCGGACGAGGCGTGCGACGACGGCAACACCGTCAACGGCGACGGGTGCAGCGACACGTGCCAGCTCGAGGACCTCTGCGGCGACGGCGTGATCGGCGTGACCGAGTCCTGCGACGACGACAACACCGACGACGGCGACGGCTGCAGCGCGACGTGTACGATCGAAGCGGGCTTTTCGTGCGAAGACACCCCGTCCGACTGCGAGGCGATCTGCGGCGACGGCCTCATCCGCGGCGACGAGGAGTGCGACGACGGCAACACGTCGCGCCGGGACGGGTGCAACCACCACTGCGACGTCGAGAACCACTGGGAGTGCGGGGGCGAGCCGTCGGTCTGCGAGGAGGACTGAGGCGCTGGCGCCGCTACGGAACGGTCGACGTCGCGACGGTCGCGCCGCGCTCGGCCAACCGCATCTGGATCATCGTCACCAACCGCGACGCCGCTTGCTCGGCCGCGACCTCGATCGTGCGACGGTTCGCGCCGTCGAGGGCGGCGACGCCGCCGGGCGTGGAGAGGTACTGCGAGGTCCCGACCACCACCGGCGTGGTCCACGCGATCTCGCCGGGGACGGCCTCGAGCACCGCGCGCACCGAGATGCGCACCGCGTACTGCGCCGCGCGCAGCGACGGCTCGGAGAACGGCGCGAGCGACGTGTCGACCGCGACGATCTCGACGGTCACGGTGTAGTCGGCGGTCGCGGCGTCCTCCAGCGCGAGGCCCGATGCGCGCCCGATGGCGAGGCGCACGGCGCGCGCGACGTCGGCGCCGGCGTCGAGATCGATCCCCGGCTCGGAGATCGGGGCGACGTACAGCGTGTGGACCGTGCCGTCGGCGCGGCGCGCGGAGGTGGTGTATCCGCAGCCGGCGACGAGGAGGAGGATGAGCGCGACGCGGGTCAAAGGGCGAGGACGTCGGTGAGGCCCGCGTCGAGGCAGAGCTGGCGTGCGACGTCGAGGTAGTGCTGTCGGTTGCGATCGCCGAGGGCGTCCTTCTCGATCTCTGTGAACGCCTCGCGCAACGCGCGCGCGCGCTCCGGATCCACCAGGCGCTCGAGCGGCTCGAAGACCTCCCACTCCTCGCGATCGAGGTGGTCACGCGCGACGCGCAGGTACAGGTGCGCCGCGCGGAGGACCTTCTCCCAGTCGCCTTCGGAGACGCCGTCGATCAGGGCCATCGTGAGGTCCCGCGACTGCTCGTGTTCCTTCATCAGGGTCGCGAGCGCCGCCTTGTCCTTGAGGCCTTGGAGCTCCTTGAGGACGGGGAAGAGCGCCTCCTCCTCCTTCCGACGGTGGATCTGGTACGTGAAGTTGCCGACGTAATCGACGACCCGGTCCCAGAAGTCCGGCCTCAGGTCGCCGTGAACGGAGAGCCGTCGCGCCTCGCGCTCCATCGCGGCGAGGACGGCGTCCATGATGTGGTGCTCGGCGCGGAGCTCGGCGACGACGTCCTGCCGGGTGCCGCCCGACTTCGTCGTCTCGACCCACGCGCGGTACTCCGTCTCGTAAGACGTCACCGGGATGATGTCGGCGGTCTTCTCCATGCCCTTCGCCCGGAGCATAGCCGAATCCGCCCGAAGCCAACCGAGGAATCGCGCAGGTGTCCCAGGTCAGGTCGCCGAGCTTCAGGTGGCGTAGGTCAGGGCCGCGGCCACGACCGAGACCACGACGACCAGCGCGGCCACCGCGCCCGCGGCGCGCGACCACCGGTCGATCCGCGCGAACTGATGCGGGACGAGGCGCCGCAGGAACGGATACCCACAGAGGAACCCCGCCACGAACCCGGCGGCGTGCGCCATGATCGCGATCTTCGAGCCGGTGGACGAGAA
>JAUHYN010000856.1 GCA_030426505.1 bacterium
GGCGGATGAAGCCGGGACACGACGTTTGGTATGCAGCGGCCCTCGTCGTCACGCTCGGCTGTAGCGGCGCCGAGGATCGGTGGGTGCCGTCGCCGCTCTCCGACGACGCGCGCACCGCGATCCTCGCGATCTCCACCCCGGACGCGCTGACCGTCGAAGCGCACGACCTCGACCAAGGCGACGTCCTCCGCCCGCGGACCCCGCTCGATCCCTTCACGACACTCGAGTTGCTCGGCTACGACGCTCCGCTCGTCACGCTCGGCCTCGAGGCGGGCCTCCTCACCGCGGACGAGGACGGCGAGCCGCTCCCCGCGCCGACCTCGGTGCATACCTACGCGATCGACGCCGAGACCTGGGCGCCCTCGTCGGCCCCGAGCGAGCCCCTCGCGAGCTTCAAGACCCCGCGCACCGCGCGCGGGCCGTGTGAGGACCTCACCATCGAGACGGTGTACCTCCCGACGGAAGCGACCCCGATCGCGATCGTATCGAAGAGCGACGACGAGCTGTGGATCGTCACGCACACGCCGGGCGAGGCGGTGGTCTACGACGGCGCCACCACGCGGCTCGCGACCGTCGCCCCCGCACTCGAGTACACCGAGGTCACGCGCGCTCCGAACGGCGACTTCGTCGCGGTGTCGGACTACCCGGGCGGCGCGTTGTACCGCGGGCGGCCCGACGGCCTGGACCTCACGATGGAGATCGTCACGTCGAGCGTGGGGCCGACGGACACCTCACGGATCGAAGTCACGCCGGAGGATCGTATCTTCCTCATCACCAAGCTCGGACAGATCGTCGAAGCGGGCGCGACGTCGCCGTGGTTCGAGTTCGTGCAGATCGAACGCACCGACAACACCGGCCTCGTCGCGAAGGACGGCGCGCTCATCGAGATCGTAGACCTCCCGGGCTACGGGCTCGTGGTCGGCACCGTCCACTCCGAGGTCTTCCAGATCGTCGAGGATCGCGTGGAGCTGCTCGGCGTCCTCGAGCTCAACAAGGCGCGCGCGATCGTCCCCTGGGGCGACGCGCTCCTGATCGGCGGCAACAACGGCGGCGTGGCGCTGCTCCTCCGCGACGGGCGCACCTGTACCATCGGCCGCCAGATCACCGAGCACCTCACCATCGGCGCACGGGTCAAAGACACGGCGGTCTTCTTCCCGACCTCGGTGACCGACCGCGAATTCCTCGGCGGCCAGACGCCGATGACGATCGTCAGGGGGCCGTCGTCGCCGTGAGCACGCGCGCGATCGCGAGCTGCTGACCCTCCGTGGGGTTCAGTAGCCCGAACGCACCGCCCGACTCCACCGAGAACGCGAGCGTGTCGAGCGGGCCGCCGCCGAGCGCCGTGAGATCGATCGACGCCTCACCGCGCGCGTCGGTCGAGAACGGGACCGCGCCGCGGCACACCTCGGGCGCGCGGCCGGAGAGGTCGAACACACTCGCGCCCCCGACGACGCAGTCGCGGCTCCCGCGCAGCAACGTCGCGCGCGCGGACGCGACCGGTCGTTCGTGGCACCGCCGCGGCGGCGAGGTGGATCGATCGACGCGCTCGTACTCGCGCGTGTCCTCGCGGTCGACGACGCCGCCCGCGATCACGTCGACCAAGCCGGCGATGATCCCGAGCGCACCGACGACGCCCCCCGCGATCAGGAGCGCCTTCAGCGTACCGGGATCCGTCTCGGTGGGTTCGTCATCGTCGTCGTCGCACAGCGAGCTCGCGCCGCAGATCGGGATCGCCGCGCCGAGCACGAGCCCCCCCAACGCTTCGGCGCCCCCGAAGCTCGCGAGGCTCGTCGCCTCGCCGTCGCTGTCGATCCACGTCGTGAGCTCGCTCTCCACGACCGCCACGCGCTCGGTCTTGTGGACGACGCACTCCTCGGCCTCCATCAACACGAAGGACAGCCGCGACCCGGACACCTCGAGCTCCTCCGCGAACAACCGCCGCGGCCCGACCACCTCGTCGCGCTCCTCGACGTCGACGACCTCCTGCGAGACCACTTCGCCCGGGACCTGCCCGACGTGATGCGTCATCACCCCGCACCCGGTCGCCACCCACGCCAGCCCCACCCACGCCGCGCCGTAAACACGCATCGCGGGCGAGGATGCCAGACACGCGGCGCGCGCCGCGAACCTTGGCGGCGCTCACAACCCGCGGCGCTGTCACGCGTCGGCAACACCTGCCGGCCGAGCAGCGGCAGGTGTCGCCGGTCCGCGCCGATTCGGCCGTCGCGATCGCGGCCCGCCCGCCGTTCGGGGCTGGCACGCCGCCTGCTCTATCCCGGCACCACGAGGCCAAGCACCATGAACACCCAGACGAAGCCGACCCCCCGTAACGACCGCTGGACCGCCGCGCGCGCTCCTCGCGTCCGCCCCGAAGCGCGCCCGATCGACCCCCGAGCGAAGATGCTCCAGGACCGCACCTCCGACATGGGGACGATCTTCACGATGCTGGCCCGCATCCGCTCGGAGCGCGACTGACGACCGCGCTCGGCCTGCTATGCTCCGGGGCATGCGAAGGACGGCGACGCTGCTCGCGCTCCTGTGCGTCGCTTGCTCCGAAGCCGAGCACCCGAGCGACTTCACGATCGAGCTCCTCGGCAGCGCCGACCCCCTCGCCGTCCTCGCGCGCCAACAGCTCGCCGTCCGCGACGGATGTGAAGCGCCTGCCCGCTGCCTCACCGAGCCCTGCTGCACGACCCAGAACGTCACCGTCCTCTCCGCGACCGTCGACGCTGCCGCCGCGACCGCGAGCGTCCTCGACCGCGGGGTCCTGCTCGCAGCCGCCGCGCCCGGGCAAGCGACCCTCACGGTGCGCGCCTCACTCGACGGCGAGGAGGCGGTCGCGACCCGCACCGTCCGCGTCCTCGCCCCGGACCGCGTCACGCTCAGCGCGCCGATCCCCGCGCGCCCCGACCGCCGCGACGACCTCGTCTGCCTCCCGCCCGCGCTCTTCGAGCAGGGCACTTCGGGCGTCGTCCCGTACCGCGCGCTCGCCGGCGCGGAGACGTTGGTGACCGAGGGCTGGATGCCCGTGGTGTCGAGCGGCCCCGCCGTCCAGCTCGACGGACTCGGCGGATCGGTCACGCTCCCCACGCAGCGCTTCATCGCGGCGCAGCCCGGTGAGGCCACGCTGTTCGCCGAAGTGGGCCAGCGATCGTCGGTCGCGATTCGCGTGGTCGATACTGGCGACTACGACGACGTGCGCGTCGCGTCGTCCGGAGATCTCGCCGTCGGTCAGACGGTGCGCGTCGAAGCGCCGCTCCAGGTCGACCGCCAAGACGTCTGCAACGACACCGCCACGCGTGTGGTCTACATCGACTCGCCGGGGATCTGCCGCCTCGCCGCCACGCAGCCCGGCGGCCCCGCGCCTGCGTCCGAGACGCAGACGACGCTCCCCGCGAGCGTGGTCTCGGCCGACGTCTTCGGCCTCGCGCCCGGCACGTGCGTCGTGCGGGTCCGCGTCATGGGTTCGAACTTCGAAGCGACCGCGTCGATCACGACGCGCTGACTCCGAGCCGCGCCGATCAGATCCGGATCGAGCGCTCGACCTCGGGCGTCGCGAGGCGGAGGCGGCTCGCCGCACCGACCGCGACGAGCAACACGACGAACGGAGCCCCACCGTTGAGCGCGCGAACCAACGCCAAGCACGCGCCGGCCTCGAAGCCGTAGTAGATGACGCGCATCGACGCGGTGAGGAAACCCCAGAACGCCATCCACGCGAGGAGGGGGCGCGTCGGGCGCCACACGATCAGCGCCGCGACGACGACGTCGACCGCGCCGATCGCGAACAGCGCGCCGCGCGCGACGGACTCCGACAGACGCACGTCGAAGACGCGATCGATCGACACGATGATGTAGTCGATGAACTGAGGGAACATCGACAGCGCTTCGATGCCGTGCGCGAGGAACACCGCTCCGGCCCCCCACCTCAAGATGCGCGTCGCGGTCTCGTCGCGCCGCATCGAGAACAAGAGCAACGCCACCGGCCCGCCGTAGCGAACCGCCTGCGACAACGGCGGGAGGCGACCGAGGTACGTGTCCGCGCGGTACGTCGCGAGCATCGCCTCCACGAACATGATCGCCGCGATCGGGAGCAGGTTCGGCAGGATCTCCGGGTTGAACCCGAACGGATCCCAGCCGCGCTCGCGTTGCTCGGCGCGACGGCGATCAAGCCCGGACGGACCAATGTCTGGGGAACGCTGGTCGCCGTCGCGGTACTGGCGGTGA